>NZ_JBQCWB010000003.1:117728-382158 GCF_051957775.1 Neisseria sp. P0016.S008 | reverse complement strand
GCGGCGTCAATGACGGGGTTGATCCACGGGTTGAGCGGTTCTTTAAACGTACCCATGATGGAGCCGAAGGTTTCCTTCTCTTGGGAGATTAAACCGGAAAAGGCGGTCTTGGCGGCTGGGCTGAGGAAGGGTTTTTGAGATAGGGAGGTAAAGTATTCTTTGAGTTCGGTACCGTTGCCTGATGAAAGGCGGTAGATTTTTCCTAAGGTGCAGGGAGGCTCTTTAACGGTTGCCTGCCAGTTCAAACGCTTCGCATATTTTGTATTTTTGTATACCGATGAATCAAAACAATAAAGCGAAAACGCCAAAAACGCATTTCTTGCCTGCGCCACCCAGAACTTGTCCCGGCTGTCCCCGTCCGGATACAGCATTGCCGCTATCGACATCAAATCCGATACCCGCTGGTCGGGATCGGAAGAAACATAGGTAAACGGGTTCCAACGGTGCGTCCTACCATCCTCGGCAAAAGGGTTGAACAGATAGACTTCCTGACCCAATACCTTTTTGCGGTAGCCGCTGGTCAGGTTGAAGTTTTCCTGTTTGATATCCAAAACTACGACCGAGCTTTTGTAACTCAACAGGTTCGGTATCACGATACCGACACCTTTACCCGAGCGGGTCGGTGCCGCCAGCAATGCAAACTGCTGGCCGCTGTAATGCAACAGCTTGCCGTTGTATTTGCCGACGACTAACGATGTATCGGATTGCTTGAAAAAGCCTGCCTTTACCAGGTCCGACATTCCTGAAAACCTTGCCTCGCCGTGCAGGCTGGGGGAAGCTGTCCTCCATATGGGAACGAGGCTGAACAGGTAGGCCAGCAGCGGCAGACCGAAGCCGGCTATACCTGATGTCTTAATTTGTAAAGAATACGCTGCAACCTGAGGAAGATGCAGCGTATTGAAATATTTGAACCATGTCGTCAGTACCAGCGGGATTTTATCCAGTCCCAGCCATTGCAGTAAGATAAAGCCGGAAAGGTAGCTGCCGGCAACCAAGGAAAGCAGCAATAAAATTGCCGTAATGATGAATTTGTTGCGTAGGGTCATTTTTATATGCCTCTTAACTTTAGATGATTAAATCGGTTTTAGAAATCAATAAGCAATCTTTAGCAGTAAAGGTCATCTGAAAAAGCTTTCAGACGACCTTTTTTACACAAGGTTCTTAACCGCGTACGCGTTCGATTTTTGCGCCTACGCCGCCGAGTTTTTTCTCGATGTATTCATAGCCGCGGTCGAGGTGGTAGATGCGTTCGACGATGGTTTCGCCATCTGCGACCAAACCGGCCATGACGAGGCTGGCGGAGGCGCGCAGGTCGGTTGCCATCACGACGGCGCCGGAGAGTTTTTCCACGCCTTTGATGTAGGCGGTGTTGCCTTCGGTGGTGATGTCTGCGCCCATGCGGTTGAGTTCGGGAACGTGCATGAAGCGGTTTTCAAAAATGGTTTCCACTACGCGGCTGCTGCCTTCGGCAATGGCGTTCATGGCCATAAACTGCGCCTGCATGTCGGTTGGGAAGCCTGGGTGGACGACGGTGCGGATGTCCACGGCTTTGGGGCGTTGTTGCATGTCGATGGAAATCCAGTTGTCGCCGGCTTCGATGATGGCGCCGGCTTCGGTCAGTTTGTTTAACACAACTTCCATGGTTTTTGGGGCGGCATTGCGCAGGACGACTTTGCCGCCGGTCATGGCGACGGCGCAGAGGAAGGTACCGGCTTCAATACGGTCGGGAACGACGCTGTGTTCGCAGCCGTGCAGCTCTTTTACGCCTTCGATGGTCATGGTTGCTGTACCGATGCCGCTGATTTTCGCGCCCATTTTAACGAGGCATTCGGCCAAATCGACGACTTCGGGCTCTATGGCGCAGTTTTCGAGGATGGTAGTGCCTTCTGCGAGCGTGGCCGCCATCAGCAGGTTTTCAGTACCGCCTACGGTTACGACATCCATGGTGACGCGCGTGCCTTTCAGACGGCCTTTGGCTTTGACGTAACCGTGTTCGATGGTGATTTCCGCACCCATGGTTTCGAGGCCTTTGAGGTGTTGGTCAACCGGGCGCGAACCGATGGCGCAGCCGCCGGGCAGGCTGACTTGGGCTTCGCCGAAGCGGGCAAGGGTCGGGCCCAAAACCAAGATGGATGCGCGCATGGTTTTTACCAGCTCGTAAGGTGCGCAGGTGTTGTTGACGGTGCCGCCGTTGATTTCAAATTCGGAGATGTTGTCGGTCAAAACGCGTGCGCCCATGCCTTGCAGCAGTTTTTGGGTGGTTTTGACGTCGGCGAGCATGGGTACGTTTTTCAAGCGTAAAGTGCCGGAAGTCAGCAGGCCGGCACACATCAGCGGCAGGGCGGCGTTTTTTGCGCCGGATACGATGATTTCGCCGTTGAGGGGGCCGTTGGCAGAGATTTTGAGTTTGTCCACAGGATGTCTTTCGTTATTTGTCTGCACGGTTTATGCCGCACAAATGAAATGAGATGGATAATAAACCATCAATTATAAGGGATTATGCCCTTGCTGTTAGATTTGGCAGTATTAAATTTTCACAAGGTTTGTTTAAGTTGCGAAAGGATAAGATTTCAGGCCGTCTGAATGGTTCAGACGGCCTGTTTGCCAAGGCTTATTTTTTGGCTTTGAAGCCTAAGAGGTGTTGCGTGGTGGCCAGCCATGCGCCAAATATGCCCAGCGCGATGACGAAGCCGAATACCAGCGACACTTCGCTAAATGTGAAGAAACGCCAGCCGATGTTCAGACCGTAGGGTTTGAAAATCGCGTCCACCAGCGGCCGTACTTCGGCCAGCAGCCAAGCCGACAAGCCCAAGCTGACGGCGGCGGAGAAAATACTCTGCCACATTGCCTGATAAAGGAAAGGGCGGCGGATAAAGGAAGCGGGCGCACCCAACAGCTTGGTGATTTCCAACTCTTCCTTGCGGCTGAGGATTTGCAGGCGGATGGTGTTGTGTGCCACCAAGACAAAGGCCATGCCCAAAGTCAGCGAGAGGAACCACAAAATCTTGCGGATAAATTCGTTAATACGATAAAGGGTTTGTACCCATTCTGTATCCATGGTTGCCGATTCGACGCGCGGCAGTTTGGTAATGTCTTTATAGATGGCCTGCATCTGATCCGGAGAAGTGGCAGGGTCGGGCGTAACGATAAAGACATCGGGCAACGGGTTGCCATCGAGCATGGAAACGAGGTTTTGATCGAGATTGGTCTGTAATTCTTCCAAACCTTCCTGCTTGCTGATAAAGCGGACTTTATCGATACGGCTGTCGCGTTGGAGTAGGTTTTTTACCGTATCGGCATCAGAATCTGCCGCATCGGTGTCCATATAAACCGTAATCTGTGGCGACTCGTTGAGTTTGCCCAACACGCTTTGACCGCTTTGGATACCCAAATACATAAACAGCGGCAAGGTCATGGCAACGGCAAGCATGAGCAGGGTCAGCAGCGTGCCGATGGGTTGGCGCAGAAGCTCTTTGAGCGCGGCGCGCGCCGATTCGACGTGTAACGAGATGTAATGAATCATGCTCATGCGAGGCGTCCTTTCTGCAGGCGCAAGACGCGGTGGCCGTAATCCGCCATCAGCGTTTCATCGTGCGCCGCAACGATCACGGTCGTGCCTGCTTCATGGAAGGTTTTGAACAATTCCATAATATCCAGCGCATAGGCGCGGTCGAGGCTGGCGGACGGCTCGTCGGCAATCAGCAGGCTGGGTTGGTGAACCACTGCGCGCGCGATGCACAAACGCTGTTGTTCGCCGCCGGACAAAGTGATGGGCATATCGTTTTCGCGACCTTTCAAGCCGACTTTCTCAATCGCAATACGCGCGCGCTCTTCCGCTTTGCGCGGCTGGTAGCCGCTAATTCGCAAAGGCAGGATAACGTTTTGCAAGACATTACGGTCGTAGAGGATTTTGTGGTCTTGGAAGACAATGCCGATATGTTGGCGCATAAAGCCGATCTGATTGTCGCTCAAGGTGCCGAGGTCTTGATTGTTAAACCAAACCTTGCCTTTGGTAGGCTTGGTAATGCCTGAAATCAGCTTCAAAATGGTGGATTTGCCCGAACCCGAATGGCCGGCGATAAAAATCATCTCACCTTTGTTAATCTGGAAACTGACATTTTTCAGGGCTTCGAAACCGCCGGGATAGGTTTTGGAAACTTGTTCGAAACGGATCATGGGTTTTCCTGAAAATAGGGATTCAGACGGCCGGCGTCATCGATAGGGTAACATGCCGTCTGAAAAAATGGGGATATTCACAGATTATAAATATTTCGGCTGCTTTTTGATAGTGAAACCCCGGTTCTGCCGGCGGATACACTGCCGGTTTGCAACACAAAGCAATATGGTTTGAAATAAAGGCCGTCTGAATGATTAAGTTTCAGACGGCCTCGGTATCAGCGTAGGTTAAGCACCCTATCCGCTGATTTATTTACATTTGGTTTTGGCCAAATTCACGGCGGCGGTCAGGCTTTTTTCGTTGACTTCGCCGGTGATGGTTTGTTTGTAGCCGCATTTCGGCGCTTCAACGACTGTGAAGGGCAATACGCCGACATTGTTGCCGTGGGCTTTCATGAAGTTGCGGCTGTTGGCGCCGGTATAACGCCAAATCGGGTAGCTGACCGGCGTTTGTTTCAGGAACTTGCCGATGTTGTCGGTCGTATCCAGCGCGATGCCGACCATATCGACGCTGCCTTTTTTCTGTGCTTTGTACCATGCGGACATGGCGGGCATTTCTTTACGGCAGGGGCCGCACCAGGTTGCCCAAAGGTTGACCACGCGTACGGGGGCTTTGAGTGACTCCAGGCTTTGCGGTTTGTTGTCCTGCCAACCTGCTGTTTCGTCGGCGGCAAAGGCCGGCGTAGCAGTAAAAACGGCAGCGGACAAGAGAAGGGCGGTTAAGGCTTTCATGGTTGTATCCTTGAGGTTGCCAATCGAAATTGGGTTTATTGTAAAACGGTTTGGTGAGTATGCCTACCGATTCATATCAAGATATCAAGTAAAAAGTTTGAGTAAAAATCAGTTGCAGACGATAATAACCGCCATCATTGAATGATTTTGCAATAATACGGAGACTTTCATGCCGTCTGAATTCACACTTTATCACAACCCACGTTGCAGCAAATCGCGTGCCGCGCTGGCTTTGCTCGAAGAAAAAGGCGTTGCCGCCGACGTGGTCAAATATCTGGATACCGCGCCCGATTTGGCGACTTTGCAGGATATGTTTGCCAAACTCGGCATCGAATCGGTGCGCGGCATGATGCGCACGAAAGACGATTTGTACAAAGAATTGGGTTTGGACAATCCTGATTTGGACAATGCCGCCCTGCTTCAGGCAATCGCCGAACACCCTGCCCTGCTCGAGCGTCCCGTTTTGGTCACGCCTACGCGCGCAGCCATCGGCCGTCCGTTGGAAAACATTGCCGCCCTACTCGGCTGACGGGGTTGGATAAGGCCGTCTGAACGATGATTTCCCTGCTTAAAAGCCGCAATGGCCTGCGATATTACCTGTTTCGCGGCCTTGCTTTGAGCGTTTTGCTGGTGTGCGGTATTTTTTTGACCGGTACATGGCAGATTTATCGGACAGGTTTGCAAACCTTGCCGAAGGACGCTCATGCCGATGCGGCGGTGGTGTTGGGTGCGGCGGCATGGGACAAACGCCCGTCGCCGGTATTCCGTGAGCGCATCAACCACGCCATTACGCTCTACCAAAGCCATCGGGTCGGCAAAATCATTTTCACCGGCGGTACGCCCAAAAAAGGATTTATGACCGAAGCCGAAGTGGGGCGCCGATACGCGCTCAAGCAGGGCATACCGGCGCACAATATCCTGTTTGAAAACACGTCGCGCAATACTTACGAAAACCTGCGCAATATCGTCCCCATCATGCACGCCAACGGAGTCGGCAGTATTATCGTTGTCAGCGACCCTTATCATTTGGCGCGCGCCGAAGAAATGGCCGCCGATTTGGGCTTGTCAGACGCGCAGTTCTCCGCCACCCCGACCACGCGCTTTGATGAGCGCAGCAAGAAAGCCAAGTTCCTGATGCAGGAGAGCTATTCATTGTTTCTCTACCGTATCGGCAAATGGAGCGATGCGGTTTGGAATTGGATAAGCAGTTGAGCCTTCGGTAATCCATGTAAAAGGCCGTCTGAATCCTTTTAGGTTTCAGACGGTCTAAATGTATGCTTACTTATTGATATTGATTTGCAGCTATACTGCCAAAAATGACTACAGCCAGCACCAGATAAATTGCCATTAAGATGGCAAACAGAATCAAGGTAGCCTTGAAATAATTGGCTTTATTCGGATTGGTGTTTGAGCCGAATGCCCATACAAGCATCATAACTATATTGACTAGCGGAATCATCAAAATCAAGTTTGTTAGCAACCATTCTTTGATGCTGACGACCGGAGCCTGAGGCTGGTCGATTTGGTTTTGTCCGTTCATACGTACCCAGTAATTTTGTTGAAAGAACAGTAATTATACTCATTAAATCTTTATCGGCATAGCATGTTCAGGCCGTCTGAATCTTCAGACGGCCTGAGCCTATGATTTTTGCAGCCGCTATTTCAATTGGATGTAAAACGTACCGTCCGGCACGACGGGCAGGTATTTGCGGTAGAAGTCCAGATAGGTCTTGTTTGGGTCTATGTCGGCAAACTGCTGCGGATACAGGGTTTTGGCGATAAATTGCGCGCTGGCCAAATCGGCGAGCGAGCGGGAGGCGGTGTGGTAGATGCCGTAAACGCGTTTGTTTTTGACGGCAGGAATGTCTGCCCAGCCTTTGCGTTTGACAAATCCGGCCAGGCGGCGTTGCGCATCGGCCTGGCTGATGCCTATGCCCATCGCCATAATGTCAGGCTTGTCTTTATGGCCGTTTTCCGTCCCCGAAATGACGATGACGTCGGGTTTGGCCGTCAGGAATTTTTCAGGGTTTATCGGTCCCCAGTTTTTAACGTAAGGCGCGGCGATATTGTTGCCGCCTGCTGTGTCGGCAATCGCGCCCCACATATCTTTGCCGAAGGTGTAGCTGTATTCGGACGGGCCTTTGTCGCCGAACTCGATATAGATTTTCGGTTTGGACTGCTTGGCGCGTGCGACGCGTTTTCGGATGTCGGCAATGCCTCGGGCGTATTCGGCGGCAATTTTTTGGGCGCGCGCCTGCGTACCGTTGAGTTCGCCGAAAATTTCCGCACTGCGCGTGTGCCGCGCGACGGTTTCGGCGTTGAAATCGACCACGACGACGGGTATGCCTGCCGCTTTAATGCGCGGCAGATGGGTGGCGATGGCCTTATACTGCCAGTCGGCCAGAATCAATACGTCCGGCTTGAGCGCGAGCGTTTTCTCCAGTGAAAACGTGCCGGTGTTGATGTTGCCGATGTCCGCAATGTTTTGCAGCGTAGGCAGCTTCTGTTTGAACATCGCCCAGCTACCGGGATTGAATTTCTCCCAAAACTCACGCGAAATGCCGATGACGTTTTTAAATTTGTCCGCGCCCGTTACCGCGATATAGTCGGGATAGTAAAACGCCAAAACCGCGCGTTTGACAGGGACATCGACTTTGACTTCGCGTCCCAATACGTCTTTGATAGTTTTGATTTCGGCTTGGGCAAAAAGGGGCAGGAGGGCGAGGGCGGCAAATAAAGCGCGTTTGTTCATGAGCGGATCCTTTAAAAGAAATAATTATCATTATATTTGATTTGTTTTCAGGAGAAAAGTTCCCAGATGGTCCTTCTGCGCCGACATTATTTTCAGACGGCCTTACATTGTTTAAACCTCGCCGAAAAAGTAAAATAACTGTTTTAAAAGATTTTGGAGCCATCATGACCGTCAAAACCCGTTTCGCCCCCAGCCCAACCGGCTACCTGCACATCGGCGGCGTACGCACCGCCCTGTTCTCATGGGCGTTTGCCCGCCATCATAAAGGCGAATTCTTATTGCGTATCGAAGACACCGACTTGGCGCGCTCTACTGCCGAATCCGTCAACATTATCCTCGACGGCATGAAATGGGTCGGCCTGAACTACGACAACGCCGACAACGTCGTTTACCAAACCCGCCGTTTCGACCGCTACAAAGAAGTCATCGCCGAACTTTTAGAAAAAGGCGCCGCCTACTACTGCTATTGCAGCAAAGAAGAGCTGGAAGCCATGCGCGAGAAAGCCGAAAAAGAAGGCACGGCGACTTACGACCGCCGCTGGCGTCCGGAAGAAGGCAAAACTCTGCCCAAAATCCCTGCCGACGTGCAACCCGTTGTCCGTTTCAAAACACCTTTGGACGGCGTCACCAAATGGACGGACTTGGTCAAAGGCGAAATCTCTATTCCCAACGAAGCGCTTGATGACCTGATTATCGCCCGCGCCGACGGCACACCGACTTACAACTTCTGCGTTGTCGTGGACGATTACGACATGGGCGTTACTCACGTTATCCGCGGCGACGACCATGTGAACAACACCCCGAAACAAATCAACATCTTAAAAGCCATCGGCGCTACCCTACCCGAATACGGCCACCTGCCGATGATTCTTAACGAACAAGGCAAAAAAATCTCCAAACGCAGCGGTGATACCGTTGCCATTACCGATTTTGGCGCAATGGGCATCCTGCCCGAAGCCATGCTCAACTATCTGGCACGCTTGGGCTGGGCGCACGGCGACGATGAATTTTTCACGATGGAACAATTCATCGAATGGTTTGATTTGAAAGATGTTTCCCCGTCTCCAAGCCGTATGGACTTGAAAAAACTCTACTGGATCAACGGCGAACACATCAAAATCACCGCCAACGAAAAACTAGCCGAAATGGTGAAACCGCGCCTCGCCCTGCGCGATATCCATGAAACAAGCAAGCCTGCTTTGGAAGATGTGTTGGCACTGGTCAAAGACCGCGCCCAAGACCTGAACACCCTCGCCGACGAGTGCCTCTACTTCTACGTTAAACAAACGCCGGCCGAAGCAGACGTGCAGAAACACTGGGACGACGAAGCCGCCGCCCGTATGCTGCGCTTTGCCGAACGCCTCGAAGGTTTGGAAGACTGGACCGCCGAAGCCATCCACGACCTCTTCAAACCTTTCTGCGACGAAGAAGGCATCAAAATGGGCAAACTCGGCATGCCCCTGCGCCTCGCCGTCTGCGGTACGGCAAAAACTCCAAGCGTCGATGCCGTATTGGCTTTAATCGGCAAAGAAGAAGTGTTGAAACGGATCCGTTCGTAAGGCATGAATGATAAAAGGCCGTCTGAAAACTGGGGATGCCAAGTTTTCAGACGGCCTTTTCTAATAAAACCAGAAAATAATGGAATAAGGCGGAGAATATGAGAAAATAATAGCCACCTGCCTGCCACAACAGTTGATTGAATTAACTTTTATCGGCAGCCTGAATGTCCGGATTGGATAAAATAAACCATCAAGAATAAAGACCAACAAGCATATTATGTAAACTTGGCGGCTGAAAAATCGGCTCTGCGCTTTACTGTACAAATCAAACAACTTTAAAGGAAAACCTATGAAAAAAACCTTACTTGCCCTGATGATGTTATCCGCCGCCGCGGCGTATGCCGGTGAGGCGGAAGACCGTTTGCTGTCCGTCCAATCGGTTTACCGCGCCGCTTTACATGAGCAAAACAGCAACGACAGCAAAATCATTTCCCTGCAAAGCGATTTGGAAAGCGCGCAGCGCCGTTTGCAGGCTGCGCAATCCGATATTGACCGTTTGAAAGGCGAGATTCAGACAGCCTTGGCTCAGAAAGAGCAGCAAAATGCCAAGCTGCAACAAGCCGGTCAGATGTTGGATGCGGCTTGGAATGCCGTTTACGGCGCAGGCGGCAGCAAGGCGAATCAATAATTTAGACATTGTATTATTTGCGTTTTACGCTTCTTTTATCATATTTATAAGGAAACCTCATGTCCCTACCTCCCTGCCCGAAATGCCACTCCGAATATACTTATGAAGACGGCGCTCAATACGTTTGCCCTGAGTGCGCCCATGAGTGGAACGAAGCCGATGCCGCGACTGCAAGCGATGATGCCTTGGAAGTCAAAGATGCCAACGGCGCGGTCTTGCAAGATGGCGATACGGTTGTCTTGATTAAAGATCTGAAAGTTAAAGGCAGCTCTATGGTCATCAAGCAAGGCACCAAAGTCAAAGGCATCCGCCTGCAAGAGGGCGACCACAATATCGGTTGTAAAATCGATGGCAGCGCGATGAACTTGAAATCTGAGTTCGTCAAAAAAGCCTAAAGATTTTATTCTTGAAAGGCCGTCTGAAATCCTAATATCAGGTTTCAGACGGCCTTCATGCATTCATTTAAAATAAAACAAATCTTTATTTAAAATTAAATAAATTTGATAGGTTTGAATTTCAGGCCGTCTGAAAAAGCGGCGGAAAAATGTTCCGCACATACGCGGGTGTAAAACCGTTAAAATAACGCTTTCCCCTATTCTACGGAACCATTATGCCTCAGCCGACCGCCAAACAGATTTTGCACGAAGTATTCGGTTATCCCGAATTTCGTGGCAAGCAGGAGGCTATCGTCAATGCTTTGGCCGGCGGCGAGAGTTTGATGGTGCTAATGCCGACGGGCGGGGGCAAGTCTTTGTGTTACCAGATTCCGGCGCTGATGCGCGAAGGTGTGGCGGTTGTCGTATCGCCGCTGATTGCGCTGATGAACGACCAAGTGGCCAGCCTGCATGTGGCCGGAATTGAAGCGGCGGCAGTCAACAGCAGCACATCGGCAGATGAGGCGCGCGATATTGCCGACAAGCTTGCCCAAGGCCGTCTGAAACTGCTTTATGTCGCGCCGGAACGCTTGGTTACCGACCGCTTTTTACGTTTTCTCGACCAACAAACCGTCAGCCTGTTTGCCATTGATGAGGCGCATTGCGTCAGCCAATGGGGACACGATTTCCGCCCTGAATATCAACAGCTCGGCATACTTGCCGAACGCTATCCGAACGTCCCGCGCATCGCCCTGACCGCTACCGCCGATGCGGCCACGCGCGCCGACATCAAGTATTATCTGCATTTGGACAATGCGCCCGAATTTATTTCCAGCTTTGACCGTCCGAATATTTATTATCAGGTTATCGAAAAAAATAATGGTAAAAAACAACTGCTGGATTTCATCCGCAAGCAGATGCATGGGCAAAGTGGCATTGTGTATTGTTTAAGCCGCAAAAAAGTCGAGGATGTGGCTCAGTTTTTGTGTGAAAACGGCTTGGAGGCGATTCCGTATCATGCCGGTTTGAGCATGGACGTGCGCGAGGAAAACCAACGCCGCTTTACGCATGAAGACAATATTATTGTGGTGGCGACCGTGGCGTTCGGTATGGGCATAGACAAACCCGACGTGCGCTTTGTCGCCCATCTTGATATGCCCCAGAGTGTCGAACATTTCTATCAAGAATCGGGGCGTGCCGGCCGGGACGGGCTGCCTGCCGTGAGCTGGCTGTGTTACGGTTTGAACGATTGGGTGTTGCTGCGCGAACGTATTGCCGAAGGCAACAGCGATGAAGTGCAAAAGCAAATCGAAATGCAAAAACTCGATGCCATGCTTTCCGTCTGCGAAACCGCCGCCTGCCGCCGCGTACTGCTGCTCAAACATTTCGGCGAAGAATCTGAACCTTGTGGCCATTGCGACAACTGCCTGCATCCTCCAGTACGGTTTGACGGCACAGTGTTGGTACAAAAATTACTCAGTTGCGTGTACCGCGCCGGACAACGTTTTGCCGCCGGTTACATCACCAACCTTTTGCGCGGCAAAAGCGACGATTGGATACAGCGCAACGGACATGACAAGTTATCCACATTCGGCATCGGCAGCGAACAGACCGACAAGGAGTGGCGCAGCGTCATCCGCCAGTGCATCAGCCTGGGCTATCTCACCGTCAACGTCGAGCAGCATCAAGCCTTACAGCTGACCGAAGCGGCCAAAAAAGTCCTCAAGGGCGAAACCGAAGTCATGTTGCGCCCCCTGCGCCGCGAAAAAACGGCCACTCAAAAGCCGAAAGACGATTGGTTGCGTACAGAACGCGAAGAGCGTTTGTGGCAGGCGTTGCGCCAATGGCGGCAACAACGCGCCCGGGCAGAGGAAGTGCCGGCCTATGTGGTCTGCGGCGACAAAACCCTGCGCGATATTGTCGAAAAAATGCCCCGAAGTTTGGAAGATTTACATCAAATCTACGGCTTGGGCGAGGCGAAAATCAATAAATTCGGTTTGGAGATACTCGACGTTTGCGAAACGGCCGAAGTCGGTACGGTTTCCATAGACAGTGCACAAGTTATCCACAGCTTGGGCGAGCGCGAACAGGCCTTAAAACAGGCTTTGGAAACTTGGCGCGAGCAGCAGGCAAGTGCCGATCAAGTGACGCTGGGAACGGTGTTCTCCAACGAAAGCATGGACGATTTGCTGACCAATACGCCTGCCGAACCCATCGACCTTTTAGGCGTGTATAAACTCGGCGAAAAACGCATCGAGCAATACGGCGAGGGCATTTTAAATATCTGCCGGCCGTTTTCAGACGACCTGAGCGAAGAGGATAAACGCAAACGCCGTTTGATGCGCCGTCTGCTTCAGTGGAACATTGATACTGCCCGCCATGAAGGCCTCGAAGCCTATCAGGTATGCAGCAAAGTTACCCTGCGCGCGATTGCCGCCCGACGGCCGCAAGATTTGGCGGAGTTGGCGGAAATCCACGGCATGAATGAGGAGAAAACCGACAAATACGGCGCAGAAATTGTCGAATTGTGTAAACAAGCGGATTGATTGACCGTGTTTTATCGTTAAAGGCCGTCTGAAACCCAATCAAGTATGGTGTTTCAGACGGCCTTTTTGAATTTTTAATCTTTATAAAACAATAAATAAGAAAATATTTGTATTGAATGTGTCAGTTTTTTGAGGCCGTCACGTCTAAACAGCCATGAAATATGGGATGGTGCCGATTGATTTTTCGTCCCATCCCATTCAACACACATCGATTAGGAAAATAAATGAACACCTCATCCAACCCCTCTTGGCAGGCTGCCTTCGGTTTGTTGACGCTCAGGCTTTTTGCCGCGTATGAATTTCTTGAATCTGGCCTGGAAAAATGGAACGGGGAAAACTGGTTTGCAGAAATAAACAGTCAATTTTCCTTTCCGTTCAATTTGTTGTCGGATACGGTCAACTGGAATTTGGCCATGTGGGCGGAACTGGTTTTGCCTGCGCTGCTCATCGTCTGCTTGGCAACGCGGCTGTCCGCGCTGGGATTGATGGTCGTGACGGCTGTCGCATGGTCTGCGGTACATGCCGGCTTAGGGTACAATGTGTGCGACAATGGTTATAAAATGGCACTGATTTATTTGGTGGTTTTATTTCCTGTCCTATTGCAGGGCGCAGGCGGTCTGTCTTTGGATGCCCTGCTGAAGAAACGCTGTTGCCACATCAAGCATTTTCTTTAATGATTCACGGTCGCGGGCCGACTTTAAATGCCCGATATTATCCCTTAATTTGTTTAAACCCATATTTTTAAAAGGAAGTTAAAATGAAAAAAAATGTAGCTGCTGCTCTGGCCGGTGCACTGTCCCTGTCTCTGGCTGCCGGTGTTGTTGCCGCTGATAAAGCCGCCAGCGACGTGGCCGTTGAGAAAACTGTTAAAGCTGCCGAAGGTACTTGCGGCGCACAAGCAGCATCTAAAGCAGGCGAGGGCAAATGCGGTGCAGCCATGAAAAAAGCCCACGCTAAAAAAGGTAAAGCATCTAAAGCCAAAGCTGCCAAAGTAGTAGAAGGCAAATGCGGCGAAGGTAAATGCGGTTCTAAATAATCCTGCAATATACCTTTAACAAAGTCGCATTTTATAAACGAAAATGCGACTTTGTCGTTCATACGGCACCATAACAGGACATTACCATGATTCAACACGCAGGCTTGGGCTACCGCCGCGATTTGGCGGAAGACTTCCTCTCGCTTTCAGACGACAGCCCGATACGCTTTATCGAAGCCGCCCCCGAAAATTGGCTGAAAATGGGCGGCAGGGCGCGCAAACAGTTTGACCGCGTGGCGGAACGGCTGCCGCTGGCGTTGCACGGATTATCCATGTCGCTGGGCGGACAAGCCCCGTTGGATACTGCCTTGATAGACGGCATCAAAGAAATGATGCGCCGTTACGACTGTACGTTTTTCTCCGACCATTTGAGCTACTGCCACGACGGCGGTCATCTTTACGATTTGTTGCCGCTGCCTTTCACTGAAGAGATGGTGCAACATACCGCGCGCCGTATCGGCGAAGTGCAGGATCGGTTGGGCTGCCGTATTGCCGTAGAAAACACCTCCTACTACCTGCATTCCCCGCTTGCCGAGATGAACGAGGTTGAGTTCCTTAACGCTGTTGCCCGTGAAGCCGACTGCGGCATTCATTTGGACGTGAACAATATTTACGTCAACGCCGTCAATCACGGCCTGTTGTCGCCTGAGGCCTTTTTGGAAAACGTTGACGCAGAGCGCGTGTGTTATATCCACATCGCCGGACACGATGTCGAAACGCCGGAATTGTTGATTGATACCCACGGCGCGGCGGTTTTGCCGACCGTTTGGGATTTGCTCGAACTCGCCTATGCCAAGCTGCCGACGATTCCGCCCACCCTGTTGGAACGCGATTTCAATTTTCCGCCTTTTGCCGAACTCGAAGCCGAAGTTGCCAAAATCGCCGACTATCAAACGCGTGCCGGAAAGGAATACCGTCGTGCAGCCTGAAACCTCCGCCCAATACCAACACCGTTTCGCCCAAGCCATACGCGAAGGCAAAGCCGCAGACGGATTGCCGCAAGAGCGCCTGAACGTCTATATCCGATTGATACGCAATAATATTCACAGCTTTATCGACCGCTGTTATACCGAAACGCTGCAATACTTTGACAGCGAAGAATGGGGCCGTCTGAAAGAAGGTTTCGTCCGCGACGCGCGCGCCCAAACGCCCTATTTTCAAGAAATCCCCGGCGAGTTCTTCCGATATTGCCAAAGCCTGCCGCTTTCAGACGACCTCTTGGCATTGATGGACTTTGAACACACCCAGCTGCTCGCCGAAACCGCTCAAACCGACAGCCAAGTAGACCATGCCGATTCAGACGATTTGGCTTACACCCTTTCTCCCGCCGCCTTTGTGCGCCGTTATCAGTATGACGTGACCGACGAATTGCAGGAGGCGGAAACTGCTGTTTTGGTGTGGCGCGATAAGGAAGGCGACGTAATGTACCAAACGCTTGATGGATTCGGTGCATTATTGCTGGAAACACTGGCAGAGACGCCCACTTCCCTAAACGGCCTGCAAACCATGCTGGCAGAGTTCATGCCGTCTGAAAATGCTTGGCAGGACGCATTAAGGCAGCAATGGACGGATTGGCGGGAACAGGGCATTTTGGTTGCGGCATAAATCAAGGCCGTCTGAAACGGGTACAGTCGGTTTTGGCGAAACAAAAAAACTACTGAAATCGTTTATAGATTCAATCGCATGCTCTTTCCGTATCAGCGTAAAATCAGAAGCATATTGATCATTCATTTCATACTGATACATTATGGCCCTACCCGAACTGACCGATGCCGAGCTTGCCAAATCCCGCAAACTGCTGCTGCGCTTTGCCCATATCCAGCTGCCCGACCGCCCCGATTTGGCGGAAGACCTCGTACAGGAAACCATGCTTTCCGCCTACCGTGCGGCCGAGGGTTTCAAAGGCGGCGC
Organism: Neisseria sp. P0016.S008; assembly: GCF_051957775.1. Taxonomy (NCBI): domain Bacteria; kingdom Pseudomonadati; phylum Pseudomonadota; class Betaproteobacteria; order Neisseriales; family Neisseriaceae; genus Neisseria; species Neisseria sp. P0016.S008. The sequence goes on along the minus strand of NZ_JBQCWB010000003.1, from coordinate 366,444 downwards.
ACAAGTGAGCAGCTGGCTGTTTGCCATTTTAAAAAACAAAATTACCGATTGCCTGCGCCAAATCGGGCGGCAACGCCAAGTTTTCGTCACGCGCGACGAAGAAGCTTTGGATGAAGCCTTTGAAGGACATTTTGCCGCCGACGGGCATTGGACGAACGAAGGACAGCCTCAGGGTTGGGACTCGCCCGAAGCCAGTTTGAACAATAAAGAGTTCTACCAAGTTCTGCAGGCCTGCCTCTACCATCTGCCGGAAAACACCGCCCGCGTGTTTACCATGAAAGAGATTCTCGGCTTTTCAAGCGATGAAATCCGCGAACAATGCGGCATCAGCCATGCCAACTACCACACCATCATGCACCGCGCTCGTGAAACTTTGCGCCAGTGCCTGCAAATCAAATGGTTCTCCCATGCCTGACAGGAAAACGCCATGAAGAAATGCCGTAAAATAACCGATCTGATTTCCAAACAGCAAGACCAAGTGCGTCTCAGTCTTTTTAACCGTATTGCCCTTGCTGTGCACCTGTCGCTCTGCCCCCGTTGCCGCGAATATAAGAAACAGCTCGAATTAATCAGCAACGCCATGCACAAGATATTTCGATGATTCAAAAAAAGGCCGTCTGAAACCTACCCCTGTCAGTTTCAGACGGCCTTTTTGTATCTGCTTTATGTATCGCTAACCTTGAATAAGCCATGGTTTGCAGTTCACTTTTTTAGCAGCATTTGTTTTCAAACTTGCGCCGTTGGTTTTTGCCTTTTGAGGCATGGCTTAAGATTCTAATACGGTAGAACAAGATAAAGGCCGTCTGAAAGATAAATTTCAGACGGCTTTTTTCACGGCTCTTATTGTTGCTCTTCTGGCTCTGGTTCGTCTTTGCCGAACCAGTTGTCAAAGCGGATGGTGTATTTCAACTCGCCGCCTGAGGAGCGCGTGCCGATGCGGGCAACGGCTTGGATGGCGCGGGTCAGTTGGTACACGAGTTTGACGGATTGTTCGGCGCTGGAGATGCCGTATTCGTAACCTACGTAGAGGTTGTTGGTGAGCTGTTTGCCGACGGTCAGGACTTGTTCGGCAGGGTTGAGCTCGCCGGTTTGGGCGTTGCGGCTGCGTTTGCTGGTGAAGCCCAAATCATCGACAAGGCCGATGCGGTCGTTGACTTGGCCGGCAAGCAACGCGCTGGCGGCCGCTGAGAGCGTGGCGTTGTCGCCGTCGCTGCCGCTGCTGGCACGGTTGAGGATGAGCCAGGAGAGTTTGTCTTTTTCACTCATGGCTTCTTTGGCAACCAAGGTCACGCGCGGATTGCTGAGGCTGCCGAGGACTTCGACACCTGCGCCGACCGGGGAGAGGCGGCGTTCGGCACGGATGTTGAGGTTTGGATTGGTCAGCGGGCCGACAAAGGAAACCGATCCTTTGGTGATGTCGAGGTCTTGGCCGTAGGCTTTGTAGCGGCCTTTGACAACGCGCACGGTACCAACGCCTTGGACGGCTTCGCCCGGACGGGACGTGATGGCCAGTTTGCCGCCGATGGTAACGTCTGCGCCGTAGCCGACAAAACGGACATTGTCGTTGATGTTCAGGGTAAGGTTCATGTTGATGGGCGTGGTGGCCGTTGCTTCTTTTGGGGTTTCGCCCAGTACGACCACGTCGTCGTCGAGGGTCGGCATGGAGGATTTTTGCGAACCAAACCTGCCGTAGTCGGTGTTGAGCGTGCCGTTGAGCGATACGCCTTTTTCCGGATTGTAGAGGACTTTGGCCGCGCCGGAGAGCTGCAGTTGGCGGTTTGGGCGCGAGAGGGTGCGGTATTTGTCGAAGACGATGTCCACGTCGACATCGGGGTTGGCGTTGGCAAGGTTGACCGCGCCTTTGAGCTCAATCGTGCCGCCACGGTGGAATTTGAGGCTGTCGATGACCCATTTTTGACCCTGCAGGCGTGAACGCAATACGCCGTTGTCGAGAATCAGGCCTTGGGTTTGATGGCGGTAATAGAGGTTGTCGCCGTTAATCAGGCCGCTCAGTTGTGGATCGTTCAGACGGCCTGCCAAGTTGACGGCGGCGTTCAGACGGCCTTTGAGGGTTTGGCCGACGGGCAGGAAGTTGCGGAAGACTTCGAGGTTGGCGACGTTCAGGTTAAGCTTGCCGCTCAGAGGGGCGGTATCGAAGCTGGTGCTCTGACCGATGTTGACGGTACCGTCGGCACGGCCGTAATTGGTTTGGAGGTCGAGGTTGCTGTTGACGGTGGGCGAACCGAGTCGGCCGCCGATGATGGCGGTCGCGTTCAGACGGCCTGCAATGCCTTGGGCTGTCGCCGGCATAAAGGATTTGAGCGAGCCCAAATCGGGAACGCTGATATTGACTTTGCCGCTGACGGGGGCGTTGTTGATGTTGTTGCCAAACTGTTGCGCGATGCCGAGGGTGCCGTCAACTTTGCCGAAACGGGTGTTGCCTTCCAGCGTGCTGTCGATGCGGCCGTTTTGGAAACGGGTGCGCAGGGCGAGAGCGGAAAGTCCCAAAGGCTGTTTGTTTTTCGGGTCTTTGCTCGGCAGGATGATGTCGCCGCTTTGACGGTTGATGTTGAGGAAGCCGCGTGCGTTTTGACTGTACGCCAAATCCCAGTCGCCGCCCAAGACGAGGTTGTGTTCGATAGGTGGAGTGTAGAAGTTGTGCAATTCGGCAATGTGCAGATTTTGTGCGCTGCCTTTACTGGTAATGCCGGCTTTCTTGTCCCAAACGAAATTTTGCAGGTTGAGGCTGCCGCCCATGGCCGCCCAGCGCGCGCTGCTGAGGGAAACGCGTTCGCTGCCGGCTTCGAGGTTGAGGCGGTTTTGCAGTTTGAGGTTGAATGCGCCGTTGATGTCGAGCGTATCAACCGTGCCTTTCCATTGGGTTTGGTCTTTGTTGAGGCCGCCGGTGGCATCGAGGTCGAGCTTGTAGCGTTTGTTGTCCACCGCCATGCTGCTGTTGCCGCGGATGCGGTGGTGCGAACCTGTGCCGCTGACGAGCAGGTTGACGTTGTCGATCATGGCCGCGCCGCCGGAGACGGCGATGTGTTCGCCTTTAATATCGGCACTCAACGGACGGTTGGTGTCGGGCGAACCCTTAAGCTTGAAGTCGAGGGTGCGGATGTTGACGGCATCGGCGACTTTGAAGTTGCGCGCTTCGCCGTTCAAATCGGCTTCAAGGGTTTTGAGGCCGTCTGAAAAACTGCCGGAGATGTAGCCGCGCGCGTTGAGCAGGCCGCCCAAGCCGAAGCCGAAACGCGACAAATCGGGGGCGGTAATATTGAGGTTGAGGCGGTCGCCTTTTTTGCCGAAGCTGCCGTTGGTTTTGACGATGTTGCTGCCGAGGGTCAGGTCGGTCAGGGCGCGTGCGAGGTGTTTGTTTTCATAGGCGACGTCGGCTTTGCCGCTGAGCGGAACGCCGTTGAGCGTACTCGGTGCAAACTGCATTTTGCCGGCGAATTTTTCTTGCGCCAGTATGCCGGTCAAGTTGATGTTGCCGTTGACGCTGCCTTGCGGAAGCTGCGGATCGATGCGTGCAGGGTTGAAGGCTTTGCTGACGATGTCCAGCTGCAGTTTGCGGTCTTTGAAGAGTTCGAGCGAGCCTTTGGCGTTAAGCTCGCCGCCGTTTTGCGGAACCAGGCGGACTTTGTCGAGCTTGAGCGTGCGCTGGCCGAGCTGTTTGTCGGTTTGGAAAAACAGCATGCCGTCTGCGCGCGCGAATCCGCTGTCGAGATTCCAGTTGACGACAGGAGAGGAGGTTTCGCCTTTGACGTTGATACTGCCGTTCAGACGGCCTGCGATGTTTTGACGGACAAAGTCGTCTGCGCCGGTATTGTTGATGCCCAGTGCGAGTTTGAGTTGGTCTTGGGCGGTATCGATAGAGCCGGACACATCGATGCTGCCGTCTTTGAGCAGATCGACGCCGATGTCTTCAATCATGACCGTGCCTTTGTCGTCGACGATGAATTCGCCGAGGATGCGTTTGACAGGAATATGATTTTCATCGGCAAAACCGGCTTGGTCGTTTTCCAAGTCAATCGAGCCTTCCAACGCAACGCCGTCGGTAAACGACGGAATGGTGGTGGCGTCGAAATTCAGGCGCGCTTTGGGCAGGCTGGGCAGGAAGGCCTGCGGATTGATGTTGGAACCTTTAATCAGGACTTCGCCGACGGTTTCATTGAGGCTGTCGGCGAATGGATGAATAGTGGATTTGGCCGACAAATGAACGTTGTCGCTATCGAGCAGCAGGTCGGTGGATACGTCTTGCAGGCTGCCCCACAGGCGCACCGTGCCATGTAGGGTTTCGCCCTCAAGCTGGCCTTTGGTGTAGATGGCGGTATTGAGGATGTAGGGTTTGTTCAAACCGATCACCACCGCGCCTGTCGAGCTGCTCCATGGTGTATCGACAGTTTTGATGTGGAGGCGGTGTTCTTTTTTGTCGTAATGATAGGCCGCGTGCAGATGGTCGAGATAGACGGTCTGCTTGTCAAAACGCTTGCCCACGCTGATTTTGCCGGTTTCCAAACGGTCGAGATAGGCGGTAACGGGCAGGTCTATGCTGTCGGGCAGGCCTTTTGATGGCTCTTCTTCTTTGGGCGGCGTGCGTTTGGTCACGATGGCGATGTCGCCGGCCACGACTTCGGTGATGTGCAAGGACGGACGGATCAGCTCGGACGGTTTCCAATCAAAGCGGAAGCTGCTGATTTTGATGTCTGCACCTTCTGTTTCAATCAACCATTTGTCGCCTTCAAAACCTTCAATCAGCGTGCCCTTCAGCGTGTCCGAGGAGATTTTGACGCCGAACCATGACGGGATTTTGTACAAACCGAAACGCAAACCTGATTCCGTACCGACCAGCCAGCCGATCGCGCCGGCGGAAACGGTCAATACGCCCAAGGCGGACAGGACAAAGCCACGCAACAGGCGTTTTTTGCGCTTTGGCGGGGCGGACTGTTGTTCAGACGGCGTGGAAGTGTTTGCAGTATCGGTCATGATATTTTTCTGTTTGTCTGTTGTTCAGACGGCCTGAAATGGCTGAGGCCGTCTGAAAGAATGGATGGTGAGTATGTTTGTTAAAACCTTGTGCCCAAGCTGATGTGCCAGCGGATTTTCTTGTCGTGATGGCCGTAGGCAATATCGAAGGAGAACGGTGCAACTGGGCTGAACCAGCGCACACCCAAGCCGGTACCGTGTTTTAAGGTCATGTGTTTGAAGTTGCTTGCCGCATCGCCGACATCGTGGAAGATGGCGCCGGAGAAGCTTTTGGTAACCGGAAATTGATATTCGAGGCTGCCGACCACCACGGCGCGTTGTGGCAAGACGGAGCCATTGGGGCCGGCCAAACCGATGCTGTCGAGTTCATAACCGCGTACGGAAGTTGCGCCGCCGGTGCGGAACATCAGGCTGGACGGCACTTCTTCGCCCTCGCGGGCATAAACGTAGCCTGCCTGTCCGCGTACGATGAATGTACCGATTTTTTTGTTTTCAGGTGTGAAGAAATAGCCTGCGCGTGCCGTGGCGCGTGCCATTTGGGTGGAGGAGAGGAATTTGCCCAAGGTTGTGCCGATTTTGCCGTCGAGGTAGTAGCCGTTTTGAGGGTGCAGCTCGGTTTCGATGCTTTGCCGTTTCCATGAGGCGGTCAGCATGGTGGCATGGCTTCGGCCCAAATCGTAGCTGGTGTCGGGGACTTTGCGGTCTTCGGTAATGAATTCGAGGCCGAAGCGGGCATCGATATTATTGCGGTCGCGGACATACCAAATACCGCTGGTCAGGGCGCGTTTTTCAAGGTTTTGCGTGGTCGAGCGGTTGTAGGAAACGTTGCTGGTCCAGTAGTTGCCGCGGTTGTTGCGCGGTTGGCTGATACCGGCGGCCAGCGTGGTTTCGTATTTGTCCATGTCCCAAACGATGGAACCGATATAACCCTTGTTAAAGAGGTTGTAATAGTCGTAGGCGATGCGGCCGCCGATTCCGTATTCAGAGTCGTAGCGGATACCGGTTTCCAGTTTGTGGCGTTTGACTTCGGTCACGTTGATTTTGACGGGAACGCGGTCGCCTTGCAGTTGATCGAAATCGGCCTGTACGGACGCGCCGGAGTAGTGGCCGTTCTGCTCGAGCGCCTGTTGCAGGTCGAGTATTTTATCCAAGTCGTAAGGCGAACCTGGGTGGAAACGCGCCATGCCGGAAACCACGCTCTCAGGGTAGCGGCGTGCGCCGGTGATTTGGAAATCGCCAAAGTAAATGGGGCGGTTGCTCTCTATAATGACGTTCAAGTCAGCTTTTTGGGTATTGGGATTGATGGTAGCTTGGGTGGTGGTGAGTTTCGCCAACGGATATTTTTTGCGTGTGACCGCGCTGAGGACGGAGGTTTTACTCGCACTCCAGCCATCTTGGTCGAAGTTTTCGCCAACGGGCTGTTGCCAGTTTTCCATCGCATTTTGGTAGTACTCGGCCAAGTTGTCGTCATTTAATACGTCGCCGAGGATGGCCACGCTGACGTTGTCGACTTTGGTGCGCGGGCCAGGGGTGACGTTGACGGTATAGCTCTCGCCATGGTCTTGAATACTGACGTTGCTGTTGAAGTAGCCTTTGGTCCGGAGCATGGTTTTGACGTTGTCGGGCGCCTCTTCGGCGAGGAAGCCGACCTGCTCTTTGTCCAGCTCTTCGTCCTGCTGCTGGGTAATCAGCGGCAGGTATTCTTCAAGCATTTTTTTGACTTCGCTGTCTTGGGTGTCGATTTTGACGGGGAATTTGGGCTTGAGTTTGCCTGTTTGGTCGTCTTTGGGCTGTTTGGGCATTTCGGATTCGGGGACGGCCTCGTAGTCTTCCGCTTTGGGAACGGAAGTATCTACTGCCAACGCGTGTCCGTAGGCGAGCGCCAAAGATGCGAATAAAACAGGGTAGGTCAGTTTGGTCATGATGTGTGTTCGACAGCGACAATTCTTCAGTCTGTGGATTTTAACATTATTTCTGCAAGGTTTCAGGCTATGGTTATAAACGGAAATTTAGCGCGATAATGTTGCCAAATGCGACTTAAGGGAAGATTTTGGTTTGTTTCTATACGATTGTAATACTTATGTTTTTGTATTTTGACTGATGAAGTTGCCTTTGTATTCGGTCTTATGGCGCAGATTTCAGGCCGTCTGAAATCAAGATACAGAAGGATAAGGCAACGGTATGGGCATACTTTAAAATAGGGTTTGAGCGGGTTTGGCTGTATTTTTGGCATAAAGTGCTAACTGTGTCATAAATGCTAAACTTTGATGCTGTTTTTGTGAGGTGTGCATGAAAACCTCGCCGACAAATGATTTTTTATTTTAGAATGTAAGACTTTTTTAACATATCTTTAAATTGTGAAGGAACGGATATGGCAAGTGGCAATCCGATTTTGAACGCGCTCAATCGCGTCAGCCTGGTGGCGCAAATCGCCATCGGCTTGGTTTTAGGTATTATTGTGGGTGCAGTTTCGCCGCAAGTCGGTATCAGCGCAGGACTGCTGGGCAGCCTGTTTGTCGGTGCGCTTAAGGCTATCGCGCCGATTTTGGTATTTGTGTTGGTGACTGCCGCTATTGCGCAACACCAAAAAGGCAATCAGGCCTACATCAAACCGATTTTGATTTTGTATATTTTCGGTACGTTTGCCGCGGCTGTGGTGGCAGTCATTGCCAGTATGGCATTCCCGACCACGTTGATTCTGCGTGCGGCAGGCGATGTATCCGTTGCGCCGCCTTCCGGCATTGTCGAAGTATTGAAAACCCTGCTGATGAATTTGGTGGCCAACCCGATTAACGCGCTGGCCAATGCCAACTATATCGGCATTTTGGCTTGGGCTTTGGTATTGGGCGCGGCTTTGCGCCATCACGGTTCGGATACGACCCGCCAAGTGGCGGCCGACTTGGCCGATACCGTTTCGACGGTTGTGAAGTGGATTATCCGTTTTGCACCTCTGGGTATTTTCGGCTTGGTGTCTTCTACCATTGCGGAAACCGGTTTTGAAGCGCTTGCCGGTTATATGCAGCTGTTGGCCGTATTGCTCGGCTGTATGCTGTTTATCGCTTTGGTGGTCAACCCGATTATTGTGTGGACGCAAATCCGCCGCAACCCTTTCCCACTGGTGTTTACCTGCCTGCGCGAAAGCGGCGTGTATGCCTTCTTTACCCGTTCTTCCGCCGCCAATATCCCTGTGAACATGGCATTGGCGAAAAAACTGGGTTTGCACGAAGACACTTACTCCATCTCCATTCCATTGGGTGCAACCATCAATATGGCCGGTGCGGCAATCACCATTACCGTTTTGGCGATGGCTGCGGCGCACACGCAAGGTATTACGGTTGACTTCGCCACTGCCCTGCTGCTGAGCTTGGTGGCTACCGTCAGCGCGTGCGGTGCATCCGGTGTGGCCGGTGGCTCGTTGCTGCTGATTCCTTTAGCGTGCAGCTTGTTCGGTATCGATAATGATGTGGCCATGCAGGTGGTTGCCGTCGGCTTCATCATCGGCGTGATTCAAGACTCTGCAGAAACTGCGTTAAACTCTTCCACCGACGTTTTGTTTACTGCCGCTGCCGATTTGGGTCGTCAACGTAAAGAGTGATTTTTAAGGGCAACCTAAATTCAGCAAAGGCCGTCTGAAAAGTTTCAGACGGCCTTTGTTTTGGGTAAAGGAAAAGGGATGTTTAGATGGGTCAAGCCGATAGATTGGTTTGATCGGACTGACGGTATCCGCTGTCATCAGTTGGATTTTTCCCGTAAAATACAGTCTTGAATGTATTTGAACACCTCTTTTCAGACGGCCTGACCGTCTTATCAAATTTGCAAAAACAATGATTAAAAAAATATTCTCATGGTTCGAGTCCCGCATCGACCCTTATCCAGAAGCTGCTCCGAAAACGCCAGAAAAAGGGTTGTGGCGGTTTATTTGGAGCAACATTGAAGGCGTGCGCAAATGGATTGCCGTGTTGGCCGTGTTTACGGTCGGCGTCGGCATTATGGAAGCCTTGATGTTCCAATTTATGGGCAAGGTGGTCGACTGGCTCGGCGCTTATACGCCGCAAACGCTGTTTGTTGAAAAAGGCCATGCATTAATCGGCATGATGGCCATGGTGGCATTTTTTGCCGTTTGGACCTTTTTCGCGTCCTGTGTGCGCCTGCAAACCCTGCAAGGCGTGTTCCCCATGCGCCTGCGCTGGAATTTCCACCGCCTGATGCTGGGTCAAAGCCTGGGCTTTTATCAGGACGAATTTGCAGGACGCGTGTCCGCCAAAGTGATGCAGACCGCGCTGGCGCTGCGCGATGTCGTGATGACCGTTGCCGATATGGTTGTGTATGTGCTGGTGTACTTCATCACTTCCGGCGTGATTCTGTCCTCATTTGATGTTTGGCTTATTTTGCCGTTTATCTGCTGGATGATTGGATTCGCCATGATTATGCGCTTCCTGATTCCCAAACTCGGCAAAACCGCCGCGCGTCAGGCCGATGCGCGCTCGTTGATGACCGGCCGCATTACCGACGCCTACTCCAATATCGCCACCGTCAAACTCTTCTCTCACGGCGCTCGCGAGGCCGCTTATGCCAAGCAGTCGATGGAAGAGTTTATGGTGACCGTTCATGCCCAAATGCGTTTGGCCACGCTGCTGCACACTTGTAGCTTTATCGTCAACAGCTCGCTGACCGTAGGCACAACCGCCTTGGGCATTTGGCTTTGGTATCACGGTCAAGTCGGCGTAGGTGCGGTAGCTACGGCCACGGCTATGGCATTGCGTGTGAACGGTTTGTCGCAATACATCATGTGGGAATCTGCCCGATTGTTTGAAAACATCGGTACCGTCAACGACGGCATGGCGACCCTGTCCAAACCCCACACCATCCTCGACAAACCGCACGCCCTGCCGCTGAAAGTCACCCGAGGCGAAATCAAGTTTGATCACGTCGATTTCTCCTACGAAGCAGGCAAACCGCTCCTCAACGGCTTTAATCTGAACATCAAACCCGGTGAAAAAGTCGGCTTGATCGGCCGCAGCGGTGCAGGCAAATCCACCATCGTCAACCTGCTCCTGCGCTTTTACGAACCGCAAAGCGGCACGATTTCGATCGACGGACAAACCGTGGACAGCGTTACCCAAGAAAGCCTGCGTGCCCAAATCGGCTTGGTGACGCAAGATACCTCCCTCTTGCACCGCTCCGTCCGTGACAACATTATCTACGGCCGTCCTGATGCAACCGAAGCCGAGATGATTTCCGCCGCCGAACGCGCCGAGGCAGCCGGTTTTATTCCTAACTTAAGCGATGCCAAAGGCCGACGCGGCTATGATGCGCACGTCGGTGAACGCGGCGTGAAACTTTCCGGCGGCCAGCGCCAACGTATCGCCATTGCCCGCGTTATGCTCAAAGACGCGCCGATTCTATTGCTTGACGAAGCCACCAGCGCGCTCGACTCCGAAGTCGAAGCCGCCATCCAAGAAAGCCTCGACAAAATGATGGAAGGCAAAACCGTAATTGCCATCGCCCACCGCCTCTCCACCATCGCCGCGATGGACCGCCTCATCGTCTTGGACAAAGGCCGCATCATCGAAGAAGGCAGCCACACCGAGTTGCTCGCGAAACAAGGTCTGTACGCCAAACTTTGGGCACACCAAAGTGGCGGCTTCTTGAGTGAGCATGTCGAGTGGGAAAATAATTAAACGCTTTGAAAGAAGATAAAAGGCCGTCTGAAAACATTTTCAGACGGCCTTTATTAATGAAGCAAAGGGCAGGTGGATAACCGCCCTTTTTAGTTGAAACCTTAGTTTTTTACAGCCCCAGCGACCAAGCATTTTGGTGTTCGGACAAGTCTTCCAAGCGGTTTTCGTAATGGGCGAAGATTTCTTCGATAATCTCGTCTTCGTCGTCGATGACTCGAATCAAGTTCAAATCCTCTTCCAAAATCAGGTTTCTGCCCAGCAACTGCTCGCGTATCCAGTCCAGCAGTCCTGCCCAAAATGCTTTGCCCACTAAGATAATCGGTCGGTCGGGCGTTTTGCCGGTTTGCACCAAAGTCAGGCTTTCAAACAATTCGTCCAATGTACCGAAACCGCCGGGCATGACGACATACGCCACGGCGTGTTTGACGAACATGACTTTGCGCGGGAAGAAGTGTTGGAATTTAATCGACAAATCCTGATACGGATTGGCTTTTTGCTCGTGCGGCAACACGATATTCAACCCCACTGCCGGACTTGCGCCTGCAAACGCGCCTTTGTTGGCCGCTTCCATAATGCCCGGACCGCCGCCGGAAATCACGGAAAATCCGGCATCCGACAGTTTGCGTGCCAAGCGCAATGTGAACGTGTAGTCGGGATGGTTTTCAGGCGTGCGCGCGCTGCCGTAAATGCTGACGGCTGGCTGAATGGCGCGCAATTCTTCGCCGGCTTCGACAAATTCGGAAATAATCTTCAATACATGATACGACTCGCGCGCCTGAATATCGCGGCGGGTTTCGTCGGGCAGCATGGGTTTGGGCAGTTTTTTGAGCAGGCTCACGGCTTTTCCTTCGTGTTTTTATGTGCAGTATTGTAACCCGAAAGGGGCGGGCTGTCTGAAAGTTGGGTTTCGGCGGCAAGTGTGCCTGCCACATTTTCAAAAGCCCGTTACAATATCTGCTTTTATTCAACTGCTCCGCCATGCTCGATATTATCCACCGCGACAGCCGCACCATTGCCGTCAACAAACCAGCCGGAATGCTGGTGCACCGAAGCTGGTTAGACAAACACGAAACCCGTTTTGCCGTGCAGACCCTGCGCGACCAAATCGGGCAGCACGTCTATCCCGTCCACCGCCTCGACCGCCCGACTTCCGGCGTCTTGCTGTTTGCCCTCGATACGGAAGCCGCACGGTTATTGACGCAGCAGTTTGAAAACAAAACCATCGAAAAAACTTATTGGGCGATTGTTCGCGGTCATCTGCCTTCAGACGGCCTGATTGATTACGCCCTCAAATATATGCCCGACAAAATCGCCGAAGCGCAGACCGAAGCCACATTGCAGGAAGCGCAAACCACCTACCGTTGTCTGGCACAAACCGAGTTGCCGTTCCAATCCGCCCTGCGTTATCCGACCTCGCGTTATTCGTGGGCCGAACTCACGCCGCACACCGGCCGCAAACACCAACTCCGCCGCCATATGAAACACATTTTCCACCCCATCGTCGGCGATACCAACTACGGCGATTTGCGCCAAAACCATGCCGTTGCCGAACATATCGGCACGCAACGCCTGATGTTGCACGCGCAGAGCCTCAGTTTTCAAAGCATAGAAGACGGCAGCCGGATGACCGTACAAGCGCCGATAGACAACGACTGGCGGCTCTGGATGGAAAAATTCAAAACCGAGGCCGTCTGAAAATTCAAACCGCACATTTTCAGACGGCCCGGTCATGGAAAAAAACAGGCAAATCCCTTACAATACGCCCCTAAAATTTTGAAAGAACACAAGAATCATGGAAGCCGAAGTAATCAACCAGCTTAACAACACCCTAAACGACTTGGAGAAGCGCAGCGAAGACATCCGCGTCTATATGGACTATCAAGGCAAAAAAGACCGCCTTGAAGAAGTCGTCGGCCTCTCCGAAGACCCGGAACTTTGGAACGACCCCAAACGCGCCCAAGAAATCGGCAAAGAGCGCAAAATCCTCGAAGGCATCGTGGTAACCCTCGACAACATCGCCACAGGCATCGAAGACAACCGTATGTTGATCGAAATGGCCGTCGAAGAAAACGACGAAGAAGGTTTCGCCGCTGTGCAGGAAGACGTGGCCGGTTTGGAAAAACAAATGGCCGATCTCGAATTCAAACGAATGTTCAACCAGCCAGCCGACCCGAACAACTGCTTTATCGACATTACTGCAGGCGCAGGCGGTACGGAAGCGGAAGACTGGGCGGGTATGCTGTTCCGCATGTACAGCCGCTACGCCGAGCGCAAAGGCTTCAAAATCGAAATCCTTGAAGAAGACGACGGCGAAATCGCCGGTATCAACCGTGCCACCATCCGCGTGGAAGGCGAATACGCCTACGGCCTGCTGCGTACCGAAACCGGCGTTCACCGCCTGGTGCGTTACTCGCCGTTTGACTCCAACAACAAACGCCATACGTCTTTTTCATCCGTGTTCGTTTACCCCGAAATCGACGATTCTATCGAAATCGAAATCAACCCCGCCGATTTGCGTATCGACACTTACCGCGCATCCGGTGCAGGCGGTCAGCACATTAACAAAACCGACTCCGCTGTGCGTATTACCCACGAGCCGACCGGGATTGTGGTTCAATGTCAAAACGACCGTTCTCAACACGCCAACAAAGCCGCCGCGATGGAAATGTTGAAATCCAAACTGTACGAATTGGAAATGCGCAAACGCAACGAAGAGAAACAGGCATTGGAAGAAGGCAAGTCCGATGTGGGTTGGGGCAGCCAAATCCGCTCATATGTTTTGGACTCCTCACGCATCAAAGACTTGCGTACAGGTTACGAAGTCGGCAACACCAAAGCCGTATTAGACGGCGACTTGGACGGCTTCATCGAAGCCAGCCTGAAACAAGGTGTGTAAACCGTAAGAGATAAATAGGCCGTCTGAAAGATTTCAGACGGCCTGTTTGTTGTTGAATATGGCAGTAACTATATCCACTGCGATGATTTATATTTCCAGCAGGTAAAAGGTTCTATCTATTTGAATAAGATAAATTCTTATCAGCTTAAATGGAATGCTGAACGCAGTAGATATATCCGTTTTCGGCCGCATGAAAAATACAATATAGAAAATCTAAAAATTAATGGGTTTTTGACTATGTAGGGCATGACGGATATGGCCGCGATTTGCTTGTTATGTAGCTATTGAGTTCTTTTTAAATGCGAATATTAATCTTTTTGTAAAAATATACTTTTTAATGTTTTGCAAATGCAAAGATTGACGGTAATATATGGTTTCCATAAAAATGATTGGTAGGTATAACAGGCCGTCTGAAGCCTGAGCCTGTCTAATATATTAGGAGAACTCATAATGTCCGGCCAAAAGCTGTCGTCTGCCGAGAAAACTTTCTTCGGCCATCCTTTGCAATTATCCACCCTATTCCATATTGAGCTGTGGGAACGTTTTTCCTTCTACGGTATGCAGGGCATCCTGTTGATTTATCTGTATTACGCCGCGAATCAAGGCGGTTTGGGTATGGATAAGGCTTTGGCCGGCGGTATCGTTGGCGCATACGGCGGCAGCGTTTACCTGTCCACCATTCTCGGCGCATGGTTGGCCGACCGCATTTGGGGCGCGGAACGTACCCTGTTTATCGCCGGTATCGTCGTGATGACCGGCCATATTTTATTGGCGATTGTGCCGGGCTTGATGGGATTGCTGTTGGGCTTGGTGTTTATCGCACTGGGCAGCGGCGGCGTGAAATCGTCTGCCGGTTCGATGGTCGGTTCTTTGTATGAACGGGACGACCTGCGCGAATTACGCGATGCCGGTTTCTCCATTTTCTATATTTCCATCAATATCGGCGGTTTCTTAGGCCCTTTGTTGACCGGTATTTTGCAAGACAGAATGGGATTCCATTACGGTTTCGGCGCGGCGGCCGTCGGTATGGCGTTTGGCCTGATGTGGTATTCGCGCGGCCGTAAGAACCTGCCGCATACGCCGGCGCCCAATCCGTTGCGCCCTGAAAAGGTACAGACTGCAATAGCTGTCGGTGTGTTGCTGGTTTTGGTGTTGGGCAGCGTGATTGCTTCCGGCGCGCTCAATCTTGAAAACTTTTCACGCTGGCTCTTGGGCGTGGTCATTATCACCGTTATCGCTTATTTTGCACGCCTGCTGGGCAGCAGCCAGGTTGAGGCAGCCAATAAACGTTACATCATGGCTTATATTCCGCTGTTTTTGACTATTTGTATGTTCTGGGCGGTTTGGTTTCAGGTGTACACCGTTGCAACGGTTTATTTCGACGAAACGGTTGACCGTACTTTCTTCGGCTTTACCGTGCCTGTTTCATGGAAAGATTCGATACAGGCCATGTGGGTGGTTCTCTTCTCCGGCGTGATGGCGGCGGTGTGGACGAAAATGGGCAAGCGCCAACCTAAAACGCCGTTGAAGTTTGCGTTGGCCATGTTGGTAACCGGCGTCTCTTATTTGTGTTTCATTCCGTATATTTCATCCGGAACCCCGATGCCGATTATCGTGTTTATGCTGGTGTTGCTGGCGATTACGATAGGCGAGTTGATGCTGTCGCCGATTTCGCTGTCGTTTTCCACCAAAATTGCACCAAGCATGTTTAAAACACAAATGGTTGCGTTGAACTTCTTGGCATTGTCCATCGGCTTTACCTTGGGCGGAGTGTTGTTTAAAGACTACTACAATGCTCAGTCGCCATTGGATTTCTACTGGATGCTGGCCACCATCGGCGCAGTAACCTGCGGTATCCTGTTGGTACTTGCCCCGGCATTGAACCGCATGCTCAAAGGTATCGATTGATTTTTCTATTTAAATAATGTGATGTACACAGGCCGTCTGAAAAGAATCAGTTTTCAGACGGCCTGATGTTTTTATTGAGGTTTGGAAAAGGGCGATTTTCCAGATTGTTGAAGTAAATCGGACATGAGGAAAACCCGAATTAAATGATACATGATTAAATTGAAATTAAAATTGTGAAATATTAAATAAGAATAAGAATTGTTCTCATAACTTTATTGAATTTATTAGTGTTTTTTTACTGATTTGCTGATATTTACCTTTAAATGGCTTTTGAAATTCGATAAAATGGTAATCTATTTTTAAGATTTGTCTGTCAACCAGTTAGGTACGACCATGTTGGCCAGTTACTTTCCCGTCCTCGTATTCATCCTCGTCGGCCTCGCGGCCGGTGTGCTGTTTATTCTGCTCGGCACAATTTTAGGCCCGAAACGCCACTATGCCGAAAAAGATGCGGCTTACGAATGCGGTTTTGAAGCCTTTGAAAACGCAAGGATGAAGTTCGACGTGCGCTATTACCTCGTCGCCATCCTCTTCATCCTGTTTGATTTGGAGGTCGCGTTCATGTTGCCGTGGGCAGTCGTGTTCAAAGATTTGGGCGCGTACGGCTTCTGGTCTATGCTGGTGTTTATCGTCGTTCTGACGGTAGGCTTTATTTACGAATGGAAAAAAGGTGCGCTGGAATGGGAATAGAAGGCGTTTTGAAAAAAGGTTTCATCACCACCAGCGCGGATACGGTGTTGAACTATATGCGTACCGGTTCATTGTGGCCGGTTACTTTCGGCTTGGCCTGCTGCGCCGTGGAAATGATGCATGCGGGTATGGCGCGTTATGACCTTGACCGTTTCGGCATCATTTTCCGTCCGTCCCCACGTCAGGCCGACCTGATGATTGTGGCAGGTACGCTGACCAACAAAATGGCGCCAGCTCTGCGCCGTGTATACGACCAGCTCGCCGAGCCGCGCTGGGTATTGTCTATGGGTTCGTGTGCCAACGGCGGCGGCTATTATCATTACTCTTATTCCGTTGTGCGCGGTGCCGACCGCGTCGTGCCGGTAGACGTTTATGTGCCGGGTTGTCCACCGACTGCGGAAGCCCTGATTTACGGCCTGATTCAGCTCCAACAAAAAATCAAGCGCACTTCCACCATCGCGCGTGACGAGTAAGGAGAGGACGATATGGCAAGCATTCAAAACTTATACGAGACCGTCGTCGGCGTGCTTGGCGATCAGGTAAGCAAAGTCATTTCAGCTTTGGGCGAGATTACCGTCGAGTGTCTGCCTGAACACTATATTTCAGTCATGACCGCATTGCGCGACCATGAAGAGTTGCATTTCGAGCTTCTGGTCGACTTGTGCGGTGTCGATTACAGCACTTACAAAAACGAAGTATGGCAGGGTAAACGCTTTGCCGTCGTCAGTCAGTTGCTTTCCGTTAAAAACAATCAACGCATCCGCGTACGCGTCTGGGTTTCAGACGACGACTTCCCCGTAGTCGAATCCGTAGTCGATATTTACAACAGCGCGGATTGGTACGAACGCGAAGCCTTCGATATGTACGGCATCATGTTCAACAATCATCCAGACTTGCGCCGCATCCTGACCGATTACGGCTTTGTCGGACATCCGTTCCGCAAAGACTTCCCGATTTCCGGCTATGTGGAAATGCGTTACGACGAAGAGCAAAAACGCGTGATTTACCAACCTGTTACCATTGAGCCGCGCGAAATCACGCCGCGTATCGTCCGTGAGGAGAACTACGGTGGCCAATAAATTAAGAAACTACACCATCAACTTCGGCCCGCAACACCCTGCGGCGCACGGCGTATTGCGTATGATTTTGGAGTTGGACGGCGAACAAATCGTCCGTGCCGACCCGCATATCGGCCTCCTGCACCGCGGTACTGAAAAACTGGCTGAAACCAAAACCTATCTGCAAGCCCTGCCCTATATGGACCGCTTGGACTACGTTTCCATGATGGTTAACGAGCAGGCGTATTGTTTGGCAGTAGAAAAACTTGCCGGTATCGATGTACCTATCCGCGCCCAATACATCCGCGTCATGTTCGCCGAAGTAACGCGCATCCTCAATCACTTGATGGGCATTGGTTCGCACGCATTCGACATCGGCGCGATGACCGCCATCCTTTACGCCTTCCGCGACCGCGAAGAGCTGATGGACTTGTACGAAGCCGTGTCCGGCGCACGTATGCACGCCGCCTACTTCCGTCCTGGCGGCGTTTACCGCGACCTGCCCGATTTCATGCCCAAATACGAGAGTAGCAAATTCCGCAACGCCAAAGTATTGAAGCAGCTTAACGAATCCCGCGAAGGTACCATGCTCGACTTCATCGACGCCTTCTGCGAACGTTTCCCGAAAAACATCGATACACTCGAAACCCTCCTGACCGACAACCGTATTTGGAAACAGCGTACCGTCGGCATCGGCGTCGTCTCTCCCGAGCGCGCCATGCAAAAAGGCTTTACCGGCGTCATGTTGCGCGGTTCCGGCGTGGAATGGGACGTGCGTAAGAAACAGCCGTACGAAGTGTACGACAAAATGGATTTCGACATCCCTGTCGGCGTCAACGGCGACTGCTATGACCGTTACCTCTGCCGTATGGAAGAAATGCGTCAATCCGTGCGCATCATCAAACAATGCTCCGAGTGGTTGCGTGTCAATCCGGGTCCGGTCATTACCACAAACCACAAATTCGCTCCGCCTAAACGTACCGAAATGAAAACAGGTATGGAAGACCTGATTCACCATTTCAAACTCTTTACCGAGGGTATGCACGTTCCCGAGGGTGAGACTTATACCGCTGTCGAACATCCGAAAGGCGAGTTCGGCGTTTATATCATTTCAGACGGCGCGAACAAACCCTACCGCCTGAAAATCCGCGCACCCGGCTTCGCCCACCTGCAAGGCATGGACGAAATGGCAAAAGGCCACATGCTGGCCGACGTCGTTGCCATCATCGGTACGCAGGACATCGTATTCGGGGAGGTTGACCGATAATGTTATCCGCAGAATCCTTAAAACAAATTGATATTGAATTGGCAAAATATCCTGCCGACCAACGTCGCTCCGCCATTATGGGCGCATTGCGTATTGCCCAGACCGAAAAAGGCTGGCTTGCTCCCGAGACCATCGCTTTTGTCGCAGACTATATCGGCATCTCGCCTGCACAAGCCTACGAAGTCGCTACTTTCTACAATATGTACGACCTCGAGCCTGTCGGCAAATACAAACTGACCGTCTGCACCAACCTTCCTTGCGCCCTGCGCGGTGGTATGGATACCGGCGAATACCTGAAGAAAAAACTCGGTATCGGCTACGGCGAAACCACGCCCGACGGCAAATTTACCCTTGTTGAAGGCGAGTGCATGGGCGCATGTGGCGACGCACCGGTCATGCTGGTCAACAACCACAGCATGTGCAGCTTTATGACCGAAGAAGCAATTGACAAGAAACTTGCCGAACTGAAATAAAAGGCCGTCTGAAACTTTTCGATAAGGAAGGCTTTAAATTATGAGAAAAGTTATTTTAGCTATTTCATTATTTGTTGCTACAACCAATTACGCGTTTGCAGATTTTACAGATAGTGAAGCCAACGAAATTATTTCTCAATTTTATAAGCGGTATGTTTTTGGTAACGAAGAATTAGGTGTCGATGCGCAACGTTTCGGGACATCTCGCTTTTTGAAAAAATTAGAACGTGCTTATAGTGCTGAATATGATTGTGAAGATGCTCCTTGTTATGGCACTTGGGAGCTACGGACAGAAGCGCAAGATGGTGACGGCACGAGTATTTTATCTAATATCCAGCCTATTATTAAAAATAAAGGTTGGTACCGTGTGAGTTATCGAGACATGGGGCACAAAGGCGTTACTGATGTAAAAGTTGTAGAAAAAAATGGCATTATCAAATTGGATGATTATAAGCGTGTACGCTAAATAAATTTTCCGGTTACCTGAAAATAAAAAAGAAACCCTAAAAGTTAAGTTAGGCAAAACCAAAAATGGCTATTTACCAATCAGGCGTGATTTTTGACCAAGTGGATACCGCCAATCCCGATTGCTGGACATTGGACGAATACGTCAAACGTGGCGGTTATACCGCCCTGCGTAAAATCCTGTCCGAAAACATCTCGCAAAGCGATGTGATTGACGAAGTCAAAACCTCCGGTTTGCGCGGTCGTGGCGGTGCGGGCTTCCCGACCGGTTTGAAATGGAGCTTTATGCCCCGTTCCTTCCCGGGCGAGAAATATGTGGTTTGCAACACCGACGAAGGCGAGCCGGGTACGTTCAAAGACCGCGACATCATCATGTTCAATCCCCATGCCCTGATTGAAGGCATGATTATTGCCGGTTATGCGATGGGTGCGAAAGCCGGCTACAACTATATTCACGGCGAAATTTTTGAAGGCTATCAACGCTTTGAAGCCGCACTCGCCCAAGCGCGCGCCGCAGGCTTTTTGGGTAAAAATATTTTGGGTTCGGATTTTGAATTTGAACTCTTCGCCCACCACGGCTACGGCGCATATATTTGCGGCGAGGAAACCGCATTGCTCGAATCGCTGGAAGGCAAAAAAGGTCAGCCTCGCTTTAAACCGCCATTCCCTGCTTCGTTCGGCTTGTACGGCAAACCGACCACCATCAACAATACCGAAACGTTCTCCTCTGTCCCATTCATTATCCGTGACGGTGGACAGGCCTTTGCCGATAAAGGTATTCCGAATGCAGGTGGTACCAAATTGTTCTGTATTTCCGGTCATGTCGAGCGTCCGGGCAACTATGAAGTGCCATTGGGTACGCCGTTTGCCGAAGTCTTAAAAATGGCGGGCGGTATGCGCGGCGGTAAAAAACTTAAAGCTGTTATCCCCGGCGGTTCGTCCGCGCCCGTGTTGCCTGCCGACATCATGATGCAGACCAATATGGACTATGACTCGATTTCCAAAGCAGGCTCGATGCTGGGTTCCGGCGCGATTATCGTGATGGACGAAGACGTGTGCATGGTCAAAGCCCTTGAGCGCCTGAGCTACTTCTACTACGACGAGTCTTGCGGCCAATGTACGCCTTGCCGAGAAGGTACGGGCTGGCTCTACCGCATCGTCCACCGCATCGTAGAAGGCAAAGGCCGCATGGAAGACTTGGATTTGTTGGATTCTGTCGGCAACCAAATGGCAGGCCGCACCATCTGCGCCCTCGCCGATGCCGCCGTCTTCCCTGTCCGCAGCTTTACCAAGCATTTCCGTGATGAGTTTGTGCATTACATCGAACACGGCGGACCGATGAAACCGAATAAGTGGTGCTAAGTTTTCAGACGGCCTCTAAAAGAATTATTTATTAAATACCCGTAACTAGGAACGAACCATGTTACAAATCGAAATCGACGGCAAACAGGTATCTGTGGAGCAGGGCGCGACGGTGATTGAAGCCGCGCACAAGCTCGGTACTTATATCCCGCATTTCTGTTACCACAAAAAACTTTCCATCGCCGCCAACTGCCGTATGTGTTTGGTGGACGTGGAAAAAGCCCCCAAACCTCTGCCCGCCTGTGCCACGCCGGTTACAGACGGCATGATTGTGCGTACGCATTCGGCAAAAGCCCGAGAGGCGCAAGAAGGCGTGATGGAGTTCCTGCTCATCAACCATCCGCTTGATTGTCCGACTTGCGACCAAGGCGGCGAATGTCAGTTGCAGGATTTGGCGATGGGCTACGGCAAAACCACCAGCCGTTATACCGAAGAAAAACGTTCTGTTGTCGGCAAAGACATGGGGCCTTTGGTTTCCGCCGAGGAAATGAGCCGTTGTATCCACTGTACCCGTTGCGTTCGTTTCACTGAAGAAATCGCCGGCGTGCAAGAAATCGCTATGGCCAACCGCGGCGAACACTCCGAAATCATGCCTTTTATCGGCAAAGCAGTGGAAACCGAATTGTCAGGCAACGTCATCGATTTGTGTCCTGTCGGTGCATTGACCAGCAAACCGTTCCGCTTCAACGCGCGCACTTGGGAATTGAACCGCCGCAAATCCGTTTCCGCCCATGACGCTTTGGGCAGCAACCTGATTGTACAAACCAAAGACCATACCGTCCGCCGCGTGTTGCCGTTGGAAAACGAAGCCATCAACGAATGCTGGCTGTCCGACCGCGACCGTTTCGCCTACGAAGGCCTGTATCACGAAAGCCGTCTGAAAAACCCGAAAATCAAACAGGGCGGCGAGTGGATGGACGTGGATTGGAAAACCGCGTTGGAATATGTCCGCAGTGCGATTGAATGTATCGCCAAAGACGGCAACCAAAACCAAGTTGGCATTTGGGCCAATCCGATGAATACGGTTGAAGAGTTGTATCTGGCCAAAAAACTTGCCGACGGCTTGGGTGTTAAAAACTTTGCAACCCGTTTGCGCCAACAAGACAAACGTCTTTCAGACGGCCTTAAAGGTGCGCAATGGTTGGGACAAAGTATCGAATCTTTGGCTGACAACGATGCCGTATTGGTAGTCGGCGCGAACTTGCGCAAAGAACAGCCGCTCCTGACCGCCCGCCTGCGCCGCGCCGCCAAAGACCGTATGGCCTTGAGCGTATTGGCCAGCAGTAAAGAAGAATTGTTTATGCCGCTTCTGTCTCAAGAAGCCGCACATCCCGACGAGTGGGCAGGCCGTCTGAAAAACCTGTCTGCCGATGCGGAACACGCAGTTACCGCCAGCCTGAAAAACGCTGAAAAAGCAGCGGTGATTTTGGGCGCGGAAGTGCAAAACCATCCTGATTACGCCGCCATTTATGCCGCCGCGCAAGAGCTGGCTGACGCGACCGGCGCAGTGCTGGGCATTTTGCCGCAAGCCGCCAACAGCGTCGGTGCAGATGTCTTGGGCGTGAACTCTGGCGAGAGCGTTGCCGAAATGGCAAACACGCCGAAACAGGCAGTCTTGCTGCTCAATGTCGAGCCTGAAATCGATACGGCGGACGGTGCAAAAGCCGTAGCCGCGTTGAAACAGGCGAAAAGCGTGATGGCGTTTACACCGTTTGTCAGCGAAACGCTGCTGGACGTGTGCGACGTATTGCTGCCGATTGCGCCGTTTACCGAAACCTCGGGCAGCTTCATCAATATGGAAGGCCGTCTGCAATCTTTCCACGGCGTGGTACAAGGCTTCGGCGATTCGCGTCCGATGTGGAAAGTGTTGCGCGTATTGGGCAACCTGTTTGACCTGAGAGGTTTTGAATACCACGATACCACTGCGATTCTGAAAGATGCGCTGGATGCAGAAAGCCTGCCGTCTAAACTGGATAACCGCAGCACATGGGCAGGGGAGGGCGTTCAGACGGCCTCAGACCGCCTCGTCCGTGTCGGCGGTGTCGGTATTTATCACACTGATTCTATCGTGCGCCGTTCTGCACCGTTGCAAGAAACCAGCCATGCCGCCGTGCCTGCTGCGCGTGTAAATCCGAACACATTAGCACGCTTGGGCCTGCAAGACGGACAAACCGCTGTCGCCAAACAAAACGGCGCAAGCGTATCGGTTGCTGTCAAAGCCGATGCCGGTTTGCCTGAAAACGTGGTGCATCTGCCGCTGCATACCGAAAATGCCGCGCTGGGTGCGTTGATGGACACTATTGAACTGGCGGGAGCTTGATCATGCAAGAATGGTTCCAAAACCTCTTTGCCGCAACGCTCGGTCTGGGCGATTTGGGCATCACCGTAGGCTTGGTGGTATCCGTCATCGTCAAAATCGTGATTATCCTGATTCCGCTGATTCTGACCGTTGCCTACCTGACGTATTTCGAACGTAAAGTCATCGGCTTTATGCAGCTTCGTGTCGGCCCGAACGTAACCGGCCCGTGGGGTCTGATTCAGCCGTTTGCCGACGTGTTCAAACTCTTGTTTAAAGAGGTAACCCGTCCGAAGCTGTCAAACAAAGCCTTATTCTATATCGGCCCGATTATGTCGCTCGCCCCGTCTTTCGCGGCATGGGCAGTGATTCCGTTCAACGAAGAATGGGTGCTGACCAACATCAATATCGGCCTTTTGTATATCCTGATGATTACCTCGCTGTCGGTTTACGGCGTGATCATCGCGGGCTGGGCTTCCAACTCCAAATATTCGTTCTTGGGCGCAATGCGTGCTTCCGCACAAAGCATTTCCTACGAGATTGCCATGAGTGCCGCGCTGGTGTGCGTCGTGATGGTATCGGGCAGTATGAACTTCTCCGATATTGTCGCCGCACAAGCCAAAGGTATTGCCGGCGGTTCGGTATTCTCTTGGAACTGGCTGCCACTCTTCCCCATCTTCATCGTCTATCTGATTTCCGCCGTTGCCGAAACCAACCGCGCACCGTTTGACGTGGCAGAGGGTGAATCTGAAATCGTTGCCGGTCACCACGTTGAATACTCCGGCTTCGCATTCGCGCTGTTCTTCCTTGCCGAATACATTTTCATGATTCTGATTGCTGCGCTGACATCGCTGATGTTCCTCGGCGGTTGGTTGTCTCCGTTCCCGCAAAGCTGGGGCTTTATCGGTACGCCTTCCGCCTTCTGGATGTTCGTGAAAATGGCGGCGGTGCTGTACTGGTACCTGTGGATCCGTGCAACCTTCCCGCGCTACCGTTACGACCAAATCATGCGTTTGGGCTGGAAAGTGCTGATTCCGATCGGCTTCGCCTACATCGTGATTTTGGGCGTGTGGATGATTTCACCGCTGAATTTGTGGAAATAGGGCAGGGAGGCCGTCTGAAAGTTTTCAGGTAGCCTATAACCCAAATTTTTAACCGTTTCAAACCGAGAGAACCTAATGAAAGCTCAATGCCTGTGTGGCGCAGTATCACTGGAAACCGCCGAAAACCGCGAACTCCACGCCTGCCATTGCGGAAAATGCCGCGTATGGGGCGGCGGCGCGTCTTTTACTTTGGCCGCCCAGTCGCCTGAAATTACAGGCAGCGAACACATTGCGCATTATCAGTCGTCCGAATGGGCGCAACGCTGTTTTTGCAAACACTGCGGCACACATCTGTTTGTGAAAGTTGGCAACGATTATTACATCAACGCCGGGCTGTTTGCCGACAACGCGGGCTTTGAAACCACTTCGCAAATCTTTATCGATTGCAAAGCTCCGTATTACGACTTGGCCAACGATACCCCGAAGCTGACCGAAGCAGAGTTTTTAGAAATGGTGGGCGCGGCAGGTTAAAAAACCGCTTTCAGACGGCCTGTAAACAGAACAATCCGAAAAGAGCATCCGAAAATGGCTAATTTAGTAAAAACCTTCCTGCTGGGCGAATTGGTGAAAGGCATGGGCGTAACGCTCAAAAACTTTTTTGCCCGCAAAGACACGATTTACTTCCCTGAAGAAAAAACGCCGCAATCCGTGCGTTTCCGCGGCCTACACGCCCAACGCCGCTATCCGAACGGCGAAGAACGCTGTATTGCGTGTAAATTGTGTGAGGCAGTTTGTCCGGCAATGGCGATTAACATCGAATCGGAAGAACGCGAAGACGGCACCCGCCGCACCAAGCGTTACGACATCGACCTGACCAAGTGCATCTTCTGCGGTTTCTGCGAAGAGGCCTGCCCGACCGATGCGATTGTGGAAACCCATATTTTTGAATACCACGGCGAGAAAAAAGGCGACTTGCACATGACCAAGCCGATTCTTTTGGCCATTGGCGACAAATACGAAGCTGAAATCGCCAAACGCAAAGCCGCTGATGCGCCGTATCGTTAAGGAGCAGACGAATGACTTTTTCCGCGATTCTGTTCTATATTCTTGCCGCCATCGTTTTGTACGGTGCGGTTCGTACCGTTACCGCTAAAAACCCTGTTCACGCCGCTTTGCATCTGGTGCTGACCTTCTGCGTGAGCGCGATGCTTTGGATGCTGATGCAGGCCGAATTCTTGGGCGTGACGCTGGTGGTGGTTTACGTCGGCGCCGTGATGGTGTTGTTCCTGTTCGTCGTGATGATGTTGAACATCGACATTGAAGAAATGCGCGCCGGTTTCTGGCGTCATGCGCCTGTTGCCGGTGTGGTCGGCACATTGTTGGCGGTTGCCCTGATCCTGATTTTGATCAATCCGAAAACCGACCTGGCCGCATTTGGTTTGATGAAAGACATTCCGGCTGATTACAATAATATCCGCGATTTGGGCAGCCGTATTTATACCGACTACCTGTTGCCGTTTGAATTGGCGGCGGTATTGCTGCTGTTGGGTATGGTGGCCGCGATTGCGCTGGTTCACCGCAAAACTACCAATCCGAAACGCATGGATCCTGCCGACCAAGTTAAAGTACGCGCCGATCAAGGCCGTATGCGTCTGGTGAAAATGGAAGCGGTTAAACCGCAAGTCGAATCTGCCGAAGAAAACGAAGTTTCAGACGACCTCAAGCAGGAAGGGGAGGGCAAAGCATGATTACCTTGACGCATTATCTGGTATTGGGTGCGCTCCTGTTCGGTATCAGCGCAATGGGTATCTTTATGAACCGCAAAAACGTGCTGGTATTGCTGATGTCCATCGAGCTGATGCTTTTGGCGGTGAACTTCAACTTTATCGCTTTCTCCCAATATTTGGGCGATACTGCCGGACAGATTTTCGTATTTTTCGTACTGACCGTTGCCGCTGCCGAATCCGCCATCGGTTTGGCGATTATGGTATTGGTGTACCGTAACAGAAAAACAATCAACGTTGCCGATTTGGATGAGTTGAAAGGGTAATCATGAACGACATGACTTTATATTTGGTAATTGCCCTTGTGCCTTTGGCAGGCTCGTTGATTGCAGGTTTGTTCGGCAACAAAATCGGACGTGCCGGTGCGCATACGGTTACGATACTCGGTGTGGCGGTGTCTGCCGTGCTATCGGCTTATGTGCTGTGGGGATTCCTCAATGGCAGCCGTACCAAGTTTGACGAGAACGTTTATACCTGGCTGACAATGGGCGGCTTGGATTTCTCCGTCGGCTTCTTGGTCGATACGATGACGGCGATGATGATGGTTGTTGTAACGGGCGTGTCGTTGATGGTGCATATCTATACCATCGGTTATATGCATGATGAAAAAGTCGGCTACCAACGCTTCTTTAGCTATATTTCTTTGTTTACTTTCAGCATGTTGATGCTGATTATGAGCAACAACTTCATCCAGCTCTTCTTCGGCTGGGAGGCTGTGGGCTTGGTGTCGTACCTTTTGATTGGTTTCTATTTCAAACGTCCGAGCGCAACATTTGCCAACCTGAAAGCCTTTTTGATCAACCGTGTCGGCGACTTCGGCTTTTTGCTCGGTATCGGCTTGGTGCTTGCCTATTTCGGCGGCAGCCTGCGCTATCAAGATGTATTCGCTTATCTGCCTAATGTTCAGACGGCCACCATTCAATTGTTCCCCGGTGTGGAATGGTCTTTGATTACTGTAACCTGTTTGCTCCTGTTTGTCGGTGCGATGGGTAAATCGGCACAATTCCCTCTGCACGTCTGGCTGCCTGATTCGATGGAAGGCCCGACCCCGATTTCTGCATTGATTCACGCCGCAACCATGGTTACCGCCGGTCTGTTCATGGTATCGCGTATGTCGCCGATTTATGAGATGAGCAGCACTGCGCTGTCAGTCATCATGGTGATTGGTGCGATTACCGCCCTGTTTATGGGTTTCTTGGGCGTGATTCAAAACGACATCAAACGTGTGGTTGCGTATTCTACCCTGTCGCAACTGGGTTATATGACTGTGGCTTTGGGCGCGTCTGCTTATTCCGTGGCAATGTTCCATGTGATGACCCACGCTTTCTTTAAAGCCTTGTTGTTCTTGGCCGCAGGTAGCGCGATTATCGGTATGCATCACGACCAAGACATGCGCCACATGGGTAACCTGAAAAAATACATGCCGATTACTTGGCTGACCATGTTGATCGGTAACTTGTCGCTGATTGGTACGCCGTTCTTCTCCGGCTTCTATTCCAAAGATTCGATTATCGAAGCAGCGAAATACAGCACCCTGCCGGGCAGCGGCTTTGCTTATTTCGCCGTCCTCGCCAGCGTGTTCGTTACCGCGTTTTACGCGTTCCGCCAATACTTTATGGTGTTCCACGGTGAAGAGAAATGGCGCAGCCTGCCTGAGCATCATGACGATCATCATGGTGAAGAGCATCACGGCTTGGGCAAAAACGACAATCCGCACGAAAGCCCGTTGGTTGTTACCCTGCCTTTGATTCTGCTTGCCATTCCGTCCGTCATCATCGGCTACGTTGCCATCGAGCCTATGCTTTACGGCGATTTCTTCAAAGACGTGATTTTTGTTAATGCCGACGCGCATCCGACCATGCACATCATGAAGGAAGAGTTCCACGGTGCATTGGCAATGGTGTCGCACAGCCTGCATTCGCCTGTACTCTACCTTGCTATCGCAGGTGTCTTGAGCGCATGGCTTCTGTACGTCAAACTGCCGCACCTGCCTGCGAAAATTGCACAGGCGTTCCGTCCAATTTACGTTTTGTTTGAAAACAAATACTACCTCGACGTCCTGTATTTCAACGTTTTTGCCAAAGGCACACGCGCATTGGGTACCTTCTTCTGGAAAGTCGGCGATACCGCCATTATCGACAACGGTATTGTCAACGGCTCCGCCAAACTGGTCGGCGCGATTGCCGCGCAAGTGCGTAAAGCCCAAACCGGCTTTATCTACACCTACGCAGCCGCTATGGTATTCGGCGTATTGGTACTGCTCGGCATGACTTTCTGGGGATTGTTCAGGTAAAAATGAGATTTTCAGACGGCGTTTAAGGTCGTCTGAAAAAGGAAACACGAGAAACAATGGTTGAAGACAAATTACCGCAAACCCTGGATGAAGTCCGTGAAGCCATCGATGGTTTGGACAAGGAATTAATAGAATTACTCGCCCGCCGGCAGAAGCTGGTACGGCAGGCAGGCCGTCTGAAACCTAAAAACGATGTGCAGGCGGTTTCCGCGCCCGAACGGGTGGCTCAAGTGATTGCCTCGCGCCGCGCTTATGCTGAAAAGGCCGGTTTGTCACCCGAAGTAGCAGAAGCAGTTTGGCGTAGTATGATTGATGCGTTCATTAAACTTGAGATGGAAACCAACCGAGTAGGCGGGGCGTAGGCAGCATTTCGTTCATAATTGATTTACTTGGATAGGTACGGGATTTAATAAACAGTTGTATCGCTAGGTTTATCTAGATACAGAATCAAAGAGACGCGAAAATGCCCGACACACAAACCATCCACTCCGCCGAATTTACCGCTTCCCGAGCATGGGGCGCATTCGACATCGCCAATATGAACGGCACCACCGTGCGTTTGCACTGGACGGACCAGCCCTACAAATGGCACGTCAACGACGGCGAGGAAGTGTTTGCCGTGATGGACGGCGAAGTCGATATGCACTACCGAGAAAACGGCGAAGAACGCATCGTTCGGTTGAAAAGCGGCGACATCTTCTATGCAGGAATCGGTACGGAACACGTCGCCCATCCGTGCGGCGAAGCGCGGATTTTGGTGATCGAGAAAGAAGGCAGTGTTTGAGGTCGTCTGAAAAGAAGGTTTTAGGCGGCAATGGAATGAAAGAATGACGGCAGATATACGTTTTTATTGATTCCGCCATATGCAAAATACACATAATCTTTTTCAGACGACCTCTTAAAACGTCGTCTGAAAGACCAACCCACACAACTATATTTTTTATTTTAACCACAGGTTAACCACTATGTTTTCCAACTACCTACTCAGCTTGGCAATATGGATACCCATCGCCGCAGGTGTGCTGGTTTTGGCGACCGGTAAAGACAGCCGTGCGCCGCTGGCGCGTGTGCTTGCCTTCATGGGTGCGCTTGCCGGTTTCTTGGTAACGCTGCCCCTGTTTACCGGTTTCGACCGTTTGAGCGGCGGCTATCAGTTTACCGAGTTCCACGAGTGGATTCCGCTTCTGAAAATCAACTACGCATTGGGCGTGGACGGTATTTCAGTGCTCTTTATCATCTTGAATGCGTTTATTACGCTGTTGGTGGTATTGGCCGGTTGGGAAGTCATTCAGAAACGTCCGGCGCAGTATATGGCGGCATTCCTGATGATGTCGGGTTTGATTAACGGCGCGTTTGCTGCGCAGGATGCGATTCTGTTTTATGTGTTCTTTGAGGGTATGCTGATTCCGCTGTACCTGATTATCGGTGTATGGGGCGGCCCGCGCCGCGTCTATGCGTCGGTCAAGCTGTTCCTCTATACGCTGATGGGTTCGCTCTTGATGCTGGTTGCCATGGTTTACCTGTACTATCAAACAGGCAGCTTCTCTATTGTCGATTTCCAAAACATCAAACAGATTCCGTTGGGCGTACAACAGCTTTTGTTTGTGGCGTTCTTCCTGTCATTCGCTGTAAAAGTGCCGATGTTCCCCGTGCACACTTGGTTGCCGGATGCCCACGTTGAAGCGCCGACCGGCGGTTCGATGGTGTTGGCGGCAATTACGCTGAAACTGGGTGCGTATGGTTTCTTGCGCTTTATCCTGCCGATTATGCCGGATGCGGCACGCTATTTTGCCCCTGTAATCATCGTATTGAGCCTGATTGCCGTGATTTATATCGGTATGGTGGCTTTGGTGCAAACCGATATGAAAAAACTGGTGGCATACTCTTCCATCAGCCATATGGGTTTTGTCACTTTGGGTATGTTCCTGTTTGTGAACGGCCAACTGAATGACTGGGCATTGAAAGGCGCAATCATTCAAATGATTTCCCACGGTTTCGTGTCTGCCGCGATGTTTATGTGTATCGGTGTGATGTACGACCGCCTGCATACCCGCAATATTGCCGATTATGGCGGCGTGGTCAATGTGATGCCTAAGTTTGCGGCGTTTATGATGTTGTTCGGTATGGCCAATGCCGGTTTGCCTGCGACTTCCGGCTTCGTGGGCGAGTTTATGGTGATTATGGGTGCGGTTAAAGTGAATTTCTGGGTAGGTGCGTTGGCTGCTATGACTCTGATTTACGGTGCGTCTTATACCCTGTGGATGTACAAACGCGTTATTTTTGGTGCGATCCACAATCCGCACGTTGCCGAAATGAAAGACATCAATTGCCGCGAATTTGCGATTTTGGCGATTTTGGCGGTTGCTGTTTTGGGCATGGGTCTGTATCCGCAAGCGTTTATCGAAGTGGTGCATCAAGCGGCAAACGATTTGATTGCCCATGTGGCACAAAGCAAGATTTGAGGTGTGTAAATGAACTGGTCTGATTTGAATTTAATGCCCGCCATGCCCGAAATCGTGCTGCTTGCGCTATTGGGTGTCGTATTGCTGGCAGACTTGTGGATTTGCGATAAAAACCGCTATCTGACCCATCTGATGAGTTTGGGAACGGTCATTGTCGTGGCCGTCACCCAATTGGCAGTATGGGAACAGGGCAGTCTGCTTACGTTTAATGGAATGTATATTGCAGACGGCATGTCTCGTTTGGCGAAGCTAGTGTTGTATGCGCTGACATTCAGTCTGTTTATTTACAGTAAACCGTACAACCAAGATCGCCAAATTTTTAAAGGCGAGTTTTATACCTTGTCGCTGTTTGCCCTGTTGGGTATGAGTGTCATGGTCAGCTCGGCACATTTCTTGACTGCGTATATTGGTTTGGAATTGTTGTCTTTATCGCTGTACGCCATGATTGCCCTGCGTCGCGATTCCGGTCGGTCTGCCGAGGCTGCGCTGAAATACTTTGTATTGGGCGCATTGGCCTCCGGCTTGTTGCTCTATGGTATTTCCATGGTTTACGGCGCCACCGGTTCTCTTGATTTTGCTTCCGTCTTGGCCTCTGCGGCCAATGGGCAGGCTAATCAATGGCTGCTGAAATTAGGTGTGGTATTTATTGTGGTTGCCATTGCATTTAAATTGGGTGCGGTTCCATTCCATATGTGGGTACCCGATGTGTACGATGGCGCGCCGACCTCTGTTACCGCCTTTGTGGGTACGGCTCCGAAAATTGCCGCCGTTGTCTTCGCATTCCGTATCCTGATTACAGGTATGGATAC
Source organism: Neisseria sp. P0016.S008 (assembly GCF_051957775.1). Taxonomy (NCBI): domain Bacteria; kingdom Pseudomonadati; phylum Pseudomonadota; class Betaproteobacteria; order Neisseriales; family Neisseriaceae; genus Neisseria; species Neisseria sp. P0016.S008. The sequence goes on along the minus strand of NZ_JBQCWB010000003.1, from coordinate 334,968 downwards.
CATACATTCAGACTGGGCGCCGATGTTGGCCATCCTTGCTGTTGCTTCTTTGGTGGTCGGTAACCTTGCCGCCATCATGCAAACCAATATCAAACGTATGCTTGCCTATTCCACCGTATCGCACATGGGCTTTATCCTGTTGGCGTTTATGGCAGGCGCGGTCGGCTTTACCGCAGGTTTGTATTACGCCATTACCTATGCTTTGATGGCGGCAGTCAGCTTCGGTGTTTTGATGGTATTGTCTACCAAAGATATTGAGTGTGAAGACATCAAAGACCTCGCTGGCCTCAACCACCGCCATGCATGGTTTGCCTTCCTGATGTTGTTGTCCATGTTCTCCATGGCAGGTATTCCGCCGCTGATGGGCTTCTACGCCAAGTTCGGCGTGATTATGGCGCTCTTGAAACAAGGCTATGTTTGGTTGTCAGTGTTTGCCGTCATCATGTCTCTGATTGGCGCGTTCTACTACCTGCGTGTGATCAAAGTCATCTACTTCGATGCACCTGACCATGACCAGCCGGTCGGCAGCAACTATGCCGCCAAATTTGTCCTGACGGTCAATGCCTTCCTGCTGCTCCTGTGGGGTATCATGCCGCAAACCGTTATCGACTGGTGTGCCAAAGCATTGGAAAATACCCTGTAAGCTTCAAACAAAACCAACGGCGGCTGTTCCAAAGTCGCCGTTTTTGTTAGGATTCGCATTCGGATGAAATATACCCAAGTTCAGACGGCCTAAAGCCTTTGAACAATCATCAAGCGGGCATCATCAAGATATTGAATATTCCACAGATAATGATGGGCAAGAATGCCCGTTTAACATGTTAAAATCACACACAGGCCGTCTGAAAACAGAAAGACCATCATGACCGCATCCATGTACATTCTTTTGCTGTTGGCACTTATCTTTGCCAACGCACCATTTATTACCACCAAATTTTTCGGCATCATCGCCCTGAAACGCAAACATATCGGCCATCACTTGATCGAATTGCTGGCAGGCTTCCTTCTTACCGCGATCCTCGCCTATATCCTCGAATCGCGAGCCGGTGCCGTACATGCCCAAGATTGGGAGTTTTACGCGACCGTTGTCTGCCTCTACCTGATTTTTGCCTTTCCATGCTTTGTATGGCGTTACTTTTGGAATGAGCGGAATAGAGAGTAGGATTTGACACATAAAAAGGCCGTCTGAAAGATTTTCAGACGGCCTTTTTATATGTCAAATACGGATTGCTTTAGGGATGAGCTTTGGAACATTGACCTAGAGTTGCCATATTCAGGTTTATAATGGCAGCTTTGGCAACATCTTCAGAAACTTCAGTTGCTGCCCGCATTGGTATTGGCTGCTTCTGGTAACAAGAAACCTTTGTTTTGCAAGTCGCCTAAGCAATTAACGACAATATCTTTGGTTACAGAGATAAATGCCTGATCCAGATTGCTATGGGGAGTCAGCTCTTTTGGTGTGGAGGTTAAACCAAAAGTAGTCACAATAGCGTGATTAAATTCGGAACGGTTTAATTCTTTTTTGCCATCTGAGTAGCTACAGTAGAATTGATAGTAATCCTGAACTGTACTGCCTGCTAATCCAAAAGTCAGACCTGTTTTTATACCGTTACCTACTGCACCACCAATATTGGCGATATTGTTGGCATGGATTTTTAGGCTGTTTTGGGCTTGCGGATCTACTGTTACAATCTTTGTTCCGTTTAGTGCAATTTTGGCAGCTTTTGTTAGAGCCGGATTTGCTTTGGGGAAAGACTTACCATTACGCTCGAACTCTCCTTCTAAACGTATAGGATAAGGTTGATTTGGTACTTTCAAATCACTTTGTTTATATTTTTGATATTCGGTTGAAGTATAAGGATGTGGTACAACACAGGCAGAAAGTGCTAATGCTGAGCATAGAATGAGTAATTTGTTCATAGATATTCTCCAGTTAATTTGCATTTATCTGTTCGTTTTCAGGTGAATTAAATAACGTATTCGAATAAAACCAATTATAACGTAATACAATTTTTATACAAATTTTGCAAACTAATGTGAAAATTTGCATAGGAAGGTAGGTTGCTATATTTGGATTTATCTTGCGAACTTCATTACTTCAGAGAGAAGATTTTAGATAGTGATTGTAGATATTGAGGGCGAGTTAACTTTAATTACCAAGAGTACAACTGTTAGCTTTTGAGTTATGAAAATTAGATGCCGATTGAAAATGATAGGGAGATTTCAGCTTGGGGTCAGCCGGCAAATAAATCAAGCCAAAAGACCCAGTTGATGTAGTTGCTTGAAATAATAAGGGCCGTCTGAAAGATTTTCAGACGGCCTTTATTTTGTTTGATGTTAAATATCGGTTAGAAAACAAGGCTGTTGGGGCGTAAAGCCTTGTCGTGGGGGCGGTTTAACGGTACTATTCTCGGTTAATCCTGTTTTATTCCTATGAAATTGAAAGTATAAGATGATTAATGATATTCAAAAGACAGCTGAAGGCAAAATGCAGCGTTCTCTGGAAGTATTGAAAGACAATTTGGCTAAAGTGCGTACCGGCCGTGCGCATACCGGCCTGCTTGACCAAGTGGAAGTGGAATATTGGGGCAGCATGGTGCCTGTAAGCCAAGTAGCGAACGTAACGCTTTTGGATGCGCGTACGATTGGTGTGAAACCTTTCGAGAGCAATATGGCTGCAAAAGTTGAGAAAGCGATCCGTGATTCCAACTTGGGCCTGAACCCTGCTTCTGTCGGAGATTTGATCCGTGTCCCTATGCCTATGTTGACTGAGGAACGCCGTAAAGATTTGATCAAAGTGGTACGCGGCGAGGCGGAAGAGGGCCGTGTGTCTATCCGCAATGTGCGCCGTGATGCAAATGACCACATCAAAAAATTGTTGAAAGACAAAGAGATTTCTGAAGATGAAGCCCGCCGTGGCGAGGAAGCGGTTCAGAAGTTGACCGACAAATACATTGCTGAGGCAGACAAGCTCTTGGCTGCCAAAGAAGAAGATTTGATGGCGATTTAATCCTGTGTGCAAACCGTTCAGACGGCCTTTGGACGGTTTGCTCCCTGAAAGGCAGACATGAAAAGCAGTACGCAGACGATTTTGGAACACTCTGCCATCCCCCGACATATTGCTGTGATTATGGACGGCAACGGACGTTGGGCAAAGAAGCGTTTTCTTCCCCGTGTGATGGGGCATAAGCGCGGCTTGGATGCGCTGGAGAACATGGTGAAGCATTGTGCTGAACTTGGTGTGCAGTATTTGACCGTGTTTGCTTTTTCGACTGAAAACTGGCGACGCCCCGAGGAAGAGGTTTCTTTTCTGATGGGGCTGTTTTTGCAGGCTTTGCAAAAGCAGGTGCGCCGTTTGCACGATAATAATATGCGCTTGAGGGTCATCGGCAGCCGTGAGCGGTTTAATGCTGAAATCCTGAAGGGGATTGAGGCGGCAGAGGCGTTGACGGCAAATAATACCGGTTTGACTTTGAGCATTGCTGCCGATTATGGCGGCCGCTGGGATATTTTGCAGGCGGCAAATCAGTTGATTGCCGAGGGTGTAGCTGAGATTACGGAAGAGGCGTTGTCGCGCTATTTGATGTTGGGCGATGCACCCGAGCCGGATTTGTTTATCCGCACCGGCGGCGAGACGCGCATCAGTAATTTCCTGCTGTGGCAGATGGCGTATGCGGAATTGTATTTTACGGATACGCTGTGGCCTGATTTTAATGAGAAATCGCTGAGCGAGGCGATTGCTTCGTTCCAAAAACGGGAACGCCGCTTCGGGCGGACTTCCGAACAGCTGCCGGTTGAGCAGCAACGGGGTTGAGAACTATGTTGAAACAACGGATTTTGACGGCGCTGTGGCTCTTGCCGCTGATGCTGGGTATGCTATTTTATGCACCTATGTGGCTGTGGGCGGCGTTTTGCGGCCTGATTGCTATGCTGACTTTGTGGGAATATGCCCGCATGAGCGGCTTGGACAAGCTGAAAATCAATCATTATCTGGCTTCAACGCTGGTGTTTGGTGTGATTGCTTATGCCGGCGGTTGGCAGCTGCCTGATTTGGTTTGGTATGTCGTATTGGCGTTTTGGCTGATTGTCATGCCTTGGTGGCTGAAAGCGAAATGGAAGTTGAACGGCGGCTGGCAGGCTTACACGGTCGGTTGGTTGTTGGTGATGCCGTTTTGGTTCGCATTGGTTTACCTACGCCCTCAGCCTGAAGATGCGCTGTCTTTATTGGCAATTATGGGTTTGGTGTGGGTGGCCGATATTGGCGCGTATTTCTGCGGCAAGTCGTTTGGCAAGCGCAAAATTGCGCCGACCATCAGCCCGGGTAAAAGCTGGGAAGGTGCGATCGGCGGTGCATTATGCGTTGCCGTATACATGACCATCGTATGGAAAGCCGGTTGGCTGGCTTTTGAAGCCGGTTGGTTAAAAACTATTTTGATCGGCTTGATTCTGACCGTTGTCAGCGTGTGCGGCGATTTGCTGGAAAGCTGGCTCAAACGTGCGGCAGGTATCAAAGACAGCAGCAATCTGTTGCCGGGACACGGCGGCGTGTTCGACCGCGTGGACAGCCTGATTGCCGTTATCAGTATTTATGCCGCCTTTGTATATTTGTTTTAAACCGCCTGTCTCACATGGTTGGGGGGAGCTGATTATGTCCGAACAAAAACAGATTTCATCTTTATCGATCTTGGGCGTATTGTTGGCACTGGGATTGATGGCTGCGGCGTTTATTTTGGGCGTGCAGTTTAAGAATCTGCGCCAACCGGGGACAATTACCGTAAAAGGTTTGGCGGAGAAAAACTTCCAATCCGACAGCGCGACGTGGAATACGGGCGTAAATGCGCACGGCGAGAGCTACCAGGAAGTTTTGGATTTGCTGACGGCAAGACGCAAGAAGCTGTCTAAATTTTTGGGTGAGCAAGGCTTTGCGGCGGCTGAAATGAAAGTGGGTCTGCCCGAAGTATCGCGCGTTTTCAATGAAACCCGCGATGAACTGGGCAACGTAACCCGCACGCCCAACGGCTACGATGGCGACCTCAATATTGTGGTCAACACCAAAAAACTGGACAAAATCCAAGCAGCACAGCGCGCCATTTTGAATTTCCGTGCGCAAAACGAATTCATCCGCTTCGACAATCCGCAATATTTGCTGGGCAATTTGGAAACCATCAAACGCGATTTGATCACGCAGGCGACTGAGGATGCGCAGAAACGCGCGGCCGAATTTGCCAAAACCGGCGGCGGCAAAGTGGGCGCCATGCGTTCTGCTTCGCAAGGCTCGTTCAACATCTATGCCGACACCGGCAGCAGCGAGGACGACGAGTACGGCGGTTCTTACGATAAAAGCACCGTCGGCAAACAGGTTCGACTGGTTGTTACCATCGAATACGGCATTGAGTAATTCTTTCAGACGGCCTTTTCAGCTGGGAGGCAAAAGGCCGTCTGAAAATTGGAAACGGCAAAGAAATCTATTTCAAATACACTAAATACCGTTTGCACAGCACATAAAGAACACACCATGACACAACAAGTCCTGACCATATTAGGCAGTACCGGCAGCATAGGCGAAAGCACTTTAGACGTTGTCTCCCGCCATCCTGAAAAATTCCGCGTGTTCGCGCTGGCAGGGCATAGGCAGGTGGATAAACTGGCGGCGCAATGCAAACAGTTCCACCCGGAATATGCCGTTGTCGGCGATGTCAGTCATGCGGCCGAGCTGGAAAAGAAACTCAAACAAGAAGACATCAGTACACAGGTTTTATATGGTTCTCAAGCCCTGATTGATGTCGCCTCTGCCGATGAAGTCAGCGGCGTGATGTGTGCCATTGTCGGCGCGGCCGGCTTGCCGTCGGCTTTGGCCGCCGCTCAAAAAGGCAAAACCATTTATCTGGCAAACAAAGAAACGCTGGTGGTTTCCGGCGCATTGTTCATGGAAACTGCCCGTCAAAACGGCGCCACCGTCTTGCCGATTGACAGCGAACACAACGCCATCTTCCAAGTATTGCCAAGGGATTACACAGGCCGTCTGAATGAGCACGGTATCAATTCGATTATCCTGACCGCATCGGGCGGCCCCTTCCTTAACACCGATTTAAGTACATTTGACAGCATTACGCCCGAGCAGGCGGTCAAGCATCCGAATTGGAGCATGGGGCGCAAAATTTCCGTCGATTCCGCGTCAATGATGAATAAGGGCTTGGAGTTGATTGAGGCGCATTGGCTGTTTAACTGTCCGCCGGAAAAACTGGAAGTCGTCATTCATCCGCAATCCGTGATACACAGCATGGTGCGTTATCGAGATGGTTCGGTATTGGCACAGTTGGGCAATCCCGATATGCGTACGCCGATTGCTTATTGCTTGGGCCTGCCCGAACGTATCGACTCCGGCGTGGGCGAGCTGGATTTCGGCGCATTGTCCGCATTGACCTTTCAAAAACCTGACTTTGACCGTTTCCCATGTTTGAAACTTGCCTATCAGGCCATGAATGCAGGCGGCGCCGCACCTTGCGTGCTGAACGCCGCAAACGAAGTTGCCGTGGCCGCTTTTTTAGATAAACGCATTAAGTTTACCGATATTGCCAAAGTCGTTGCCCACTGCCTTGCCCAAGATTTTTCAGACGGCCGTCACGATATCGAAGGCCTGCTGGCGCAAGACGCGCAAACACGCAGGCAGGCTCGGGAATTTATGGCTGCATTGAGATAAATACAATAGGCAAAACAGGTATCACCAACGGTGCGGCAGGTTTTGCAGGATGCGTAATATGAAAAAACGTTTGTTCGTAATAGGGCAGTTGGTGCCGCTGTTGGCAGCATCGGTATTGTGTATGGCAGGGGCGCAGTCCCCCGTTTTAAGCGGCTGGGGCATCAGCCCGCTCACCTTGGCGATTGTTGCCGGAATGCTGCTGGGCAATACATTGTTGCTGCGTATGCCTGACTTATGGGCGAGGGGAATTGCGTTCGGCAAAACATGGCTGTTGCAGGTGGGCATCATGCTTTACGGTTTCAGGCTTACTTTAAGCCAAGTGGCTTATGTGGGCTGGCCTGCTTTGCTGGTGGATGCGGCAGTGGTGGCGGGAACCATGCTGCTGGCCATGAAGCTGGGCAGACGGTTTCGGCTCGATGCCAAAACCGCCGCATTGGTCGGTGCGGGCAGTGCGGTATGCGGGGCGGCGGCGGTATTAGCGGCGCAGCCGGTGCTGAAGGCGGAGGAACGCGATGTAGGCGTGGCGGTGGCGACCGTGGTGGTGTTCGGTACGCTGGCCATGTTTGCGTATCCGCTGTTGGCCGCATCGCTGCTGCCTGACGATGCTTCTGCCGCAGCATGGTTTGCCTGGGGTATTTATACCGGTTCCACCGTGCATGAAGTGGCGCAAGTGGCGGCGGCAGGAGCGGCGGTTAACCCTGTCGTAGCCGATGTGGCGGTCATCACCAAAATGATCAGGGTGATGTTGCTGGCTCCGTTGCTGCTGGCACTTCCCGCCTGTACAGGCGGCAGGGACGGACGGGCAAACGGCAGACGTTTTGCCGTGCCGTGGTTTGTGCCGGCATTTCTGGTGGTGGTGGTTGTCAACAGTTGGTTTCCCCCTCCGCCGCACATTTACCGGGCAGTACTGACGCTGGATACGCTGCTGCTTACCACGGCAATGTTCTCACTGGGATTGACGACGCGCTGGCAGGCAGTGCGGGCGGCGGGTGTCAAACCGCTGCTGTTAGCGGGCATATTGGCCGTATGGCTGATGATAGGCGGCGGCGTGTTATCGTATGCTGGGTATTGGCTGTTTAAATAACGGTAGACCTGTAAGACAGGTTGGAAAGAGCAACAAACCATCGGACGGACTGCGACTTTATTTCCTGCAATGCCGTAACGGAACAGAATCTCAAACGGCCGCCTTGACGCTTGGTACAACGGTCGGAGACACAGACGCGGATTTTGCGTGTTTCCTCTGCCGGCTGAAAAAATCGGATTGTGTCTGTCTGATGTGTCCGTTTAAATGACAGGCCGTCTGAAACGTCAACCGCTTGGCATTTAGGCAGACAAAATGGAACAACTGCCTTTATAATCGGTTTTCTGACGGCCTTATCCGTTGATCATCACATTCCACTCAGGGGATTTTTTTGCAAACCTTTTTAGCCTTTATCGTCGCCATTTTGATTTTGGTCAGCTTGCATGAGTTCGGACACTATATTGTTGCCCGCTGGTGCGGCGTTAAAGTCGTGCGCTTTTCCGTCGGCTTCGGTAAGCCCTTTTTCACCCGAAAACGTGGCGATACTGAGTGGTGTCTTGCCCCGATTCCGCTGGGCGGTTACGTTAAAATGGTCGATACGCGCGAAGGCGAGGTGGCAGAAGCAGATTTGCCGTACGCCTTTGACAAGCAGCATCCGGCCAAGCGCATCGCCATTGTCGCCGCCGGTCCTTTGACCAATTTGATTTTGGCCGTTTTGCTTTATGGTTTGAGCTTTTCCTTCGGCGTAACCGAGTTGCGCCCTTATGTCGGCATGGTCGAGCCTGCCAGTATTGCCGCCAAAGCAGGTTTTCAGGCAGGCGATAAAATTGTATCGGTCAACGGAATCGCCGTTAAAGACTGGAGCGATGCGCAAACCGAGATGGTGTTGAACCTTGAAGCCGGCCCTGTAAAAGTCGCTGTTCAGACGGCCTCAAATACCCAAGCCATCCGCATAATTGATGCCGCCGGCACACCTGAAGCAGGTAAAGTTGCGAAAAGCCAAGGCAACATCGGCCTTTTGCCTTTTAGAATTACTAACCGCATCGGCAAAGTCTTGACCAATAGTCCGGCCGAAAAAGCAGGTTTGAAGGAAAACGACAAACTGCTGACCGCCGATGGGAAGCCCATCGAAAGCTGGCAGGAATGGACGGAACTTTTCCGCGCCAGCCCCGGCAAACGAATCGAGCTGACTTACGAGCGCGACGGTAAAATACTGGCGACCGCTATCCGGCCGGACAGCGTCGAGCAGTCGGCAGGCGTGCTGGTGGGTAGAGCAGGGCTTGCCGCCCAGGCGGATAAAGAGTGGGATAAAACCATCCGCTACCGTTATACGCCTTCCGTTGCCCAAGCCTTTGAATTGGGTTGGAACAAAACCGTCAACTATTCGTGGACGACCCTCAAATTTTTCGGAAAACTGGTTACAGGTAATGCCTCTTTGAACCATATTTCCGGCCCCTTGACCATTGCTGATGTCGCCGGACAATCCGCCAAACTCGGATTGCAGAGCTACCTCGAATTTCTGGCCTTGGTCAGCATCAGCTTAGGCGTGTTGAACCTTTTGCCCGTGCCCGTTTTAGACGGCGGACATCTGGTTTTCTATACCGCCGAATGGATACGCGGAAAGCCTTTGAGCGAGCGCATACAGGCAGTCGGCCTGCGCTTCGGACTGGCAGCTATGCTTTTGATGATGGCTGTGGCTTTCTTTAATGACATCAACCGTTTGTTTGGATAATTTATGAAACTGAACCAGATTGCTTCCGCTTTAATGGTATTGAGCCTGTCTCCACTGGCATTGGCTGACTTTACCATTCAGGACATCCGCGTCGAAGGCCTGCAACGCACCGAGCCGAGTACCGTCTTTAACTACCTGCCCGTTAAAGTCGGTGATAATTTCAATGATGCGCGCAGTGAAGAAATCATCAAAAAACTCTACGCAACCGGTTTCTTTGACGACGTACGCGTCGAGACCATGGACAATCAAGTCCTGTTGACCGTGATTGAGCGTCCGACCATCAGCTCGCTCAATATTACCGGCGCGAAAATGCTGCAAAACGATGCCATCAAGAAAAACCTTGAAGCATTTGGTTTGGCACAATCCCAATACTTCAACCAAGCAACGCTGAACCAAGCTGTTGCCGGTTTGAAAGAAGAGTATTTGAGCCGTGGTAAACAGTCTGTCCAAATCACTCCGACCGTAACCAAACTTGCCCGCAACCGAGTGTCTATCGATATTGCCATCGAAGAGGGAAAATCTACCAAGATTACCGATATTTCATTTGAGGGCAACGAAGTTTACTCCGACCGCCGTCTGATGAAACAAATGTCCCTGAGCGAAGGCGGCATGTGGACTTGGATCACGAAGAGCAACCAGTTCAATGAGCAAAAATTTGCTCAGGACATGGAAAAAATTACCAATTTCTATCAAAACAACGGCTACTTCAACTTCCGCATTTTGGATACCGATATCCAAACCAACGAAGATAAAACCAAGCAGACCATTAAAGTAACCGTCAGCGAAGGCGACCGCTTCCGTTGGGGTAATGTACGCATCGAAGGCGATACGCTGGAAGTGCCGAAAGAAGATTTGGAAAAACTGCTGACCATGAAGCCGGGCAAATGGTACGAGCGCGCGCAAATGTCCAATTCGCTCGAAGCCATTCAAAACCGCATGGGTCAGGCAGGTTACGCATTCAGCGAAATCAATGTCCAACCGATTCCAAATGCCGAAACACATACCGTTGATTTCGTGCTGACCGTTCAACCGGGCCGCAAAATCTATGTAAACGAAATCAACATTACCGGCAACAACAAAACCCGTGACGAAGTTATCCGCCGTGAGTTGCGCCAAATGGAATCGGCTCCTTACGACTCTGCCAAACTGCAACGTTCTAAAGAGCGCGTTGAGTTGTTGGGCTACTTCGACAACGTTCAATTTGATGCGGTTCCTGTGGCCAATACGCCTGACCAAGTTGACCTGAACATGAGCCTGACCGAACGTTCTACCGGCTCGCTCGACTTGAGCGCAGGTTGGGTTCAGGATACCGGTTTGGTGATGTCTGCCGGCGTGGCTCAAGACAACCTGTTCGGTACGGGTAAATCCGTTGCCCTGCGTGCTTCCCGCAGTAAAACCACAGTAAACGGCTCGTTGTCGTTTACCGACCCATACTTCACACCTGACGGCGTAAGCTTGGGCTACGACCTTTACGGCAAGACTTACGACCCGCGTAAAGCTTCTTCCAGCGCGAAACAGTATAAAACCACGACTTTCGGCGGCGGTTTGCGTATTGGTATTCCAGTTACCGAATATGACCGTGTGAACTTCGGTTTGGCCGCAGAGCGTCTGACCGTGAACACCTACAAAGGCGCGCCTAAACGCTATGCCGACTTTATCAACCAATATGGTAAAGGCGACGGCAGCGGCGTAGGTAACTTCAAAGGCTGGTTGTACAAAGGTACCATTGGCTGGGGACGCAATAAAACTGACAATGCCTTGTGGCCGACCCGCGGTTACCTGACCGGCGTAAATGGCGAAATCGCTTTGCCGGGCAGCGACCTGCAATACTATACCCTGACCCACAACCAAACCTGGTTCTTCCCGTTGAGCAAAGATTTCACGTTGATGCTGGGTGGCGAAGTCGGTTATGGCAACGGCTACGGCAAAACCAAAACCATGCCATTCTTTGAAAACTTCTACGGCGGCGGTTTAGGATCCGTCCGCGGCTTTGAAAGCGGTACGCTGGGCCCGAAAGTCTATGACGAATACGGCGAGAAAATCAGCTACGGCGGTAACAAAAAAGCCAACGTTTCCGCAGAGTTGCTCTTCCCAATGCCGGGTATTAAAGACTCGCGTACCGTCCGTCTGAGCCTGTTTGCTGATGCGGGCAGTGTGTGGGACGACAAAACCTACAACGACAGCAGCAGCAATTCTTATTACACCAATGGCGCGCTCCAAAACGTATATGGCGTAGGCACAACGCACAAATCGACATTCAAAAACGAATTGCGTTACTCTGCCGGTGCTGCCGTGACCTGGCTCTCTCCGCTAGGTCCGATGAAGTTCAGTTATGCTTATCCGATTAAGAAAAAAGAAGGCGACGAAATCCAACGCTTCCAATTCCAACTCGGTACGACATTCTGATGATGTTTAGGCCGTCTGAAACCGGGTTTGTCCGTTTCAGACGGCCTCATGGCAGATTGGCGGCAAGCTTATTGCAAACCGCCCGTTTGTTTTCAAGCAAGGATTTTTATCATGAGTAAAATAGCCGACACCCTCCGAATCCTCGCCGTAGCCCTGCCGGGTTTCGTGCTGTTGCCGCAAGCGGCGGCGGATGGCGTGCAGAAAATCGGTTTTATCAATACCGAGCGCGTTTATCAGGAATCCAAGCAGGCGCAAAACATTCAGATGACTTTGGAAAAAGAGTTCAAAAGCCGTCAAACCGCCTTGCAAAAGCTGCAGCAGGAAGGCGAGGCTTTGGAGCGAAAACTGAGTAGCGACAAGCTCAGCGACAGCCAAAGGGAAGCGGAAACCCAAAAATGGCGCAATCTGGTACAGAAATTCCGCAAGCAGCAGACCGAGTTGGCTGAAGACTACAACCTGCGCCGCAATGAAGAATTCGCCGCGCTCCAGCAAAATGCCAACCGCGTCATCGTCGATTTGGCCAAGCGCGAAGGTTACGACTTCATCTTGCAGGACGTGATTTACGTCAACGGCCGCTACGACATTACCGACAGCGTTATCAAAGCCCTAAACGCAAACTGACCCTGCTCGGCAGCGAATGTAACCATACAGACAAACCTAAGGCCGTCTGAAACCCAAACCGGCATCTTTCAGACGGCCTGACATCTTGACGGCAGATTATCATGACTTCACAAGCATACACCCTGTCCCAAATCGTTTCCCAACTCGGCGGCGAATGGAAAGGCGAAGACATCGCCATTACCGCCGTCCGTCCGTTGGATCAGGCGCAGGCGGAACACATCAGCTTTTTGGCCAATCCGAAATACAAAGCCGAAGTACACGACAGCCAAGCAGGCGCAGTGATTGTGTCGCCGAAAGCCGCAGACGAATTTACAGGCCGCAACCTGATTGTGGCTGCCGACCCTTATCTTTATTTTGCCAAAGTGGCACGATTGTTCTCGCCGATTGTCAAAGCACAGGGCGGCGTACATCCGACCGCTGTTGTCGAGGCAGGCGCCAAAGTGCCGGCAAGCTGCGAAATCGGCGCGAATGCCTATATCGGCGCGAATGCCGTATTGGGCGAAGGCTGCCGTATTTTGGCCAATGCCGTTGTCCAACACAATTGCACCTTGGGTGATGAAGTCGTGTTGCATCCCAACGCTGTCATCTATTACGGTTGCACTTTGGGCAACCGTGTTGAAATCCACAGCGGCGCAGTCATCGGTGCGGACGGTTTCGGCTTGGCCTTTGCCGGTGATTCATGGTTTAAAATTCCGCAAACCGGTGCGGTCACGCTGGGCGATGATGTGGAAATCGGTTCAAACACCAATATCGACCGCGGCGCAATGAGCGACACGACCGTCGGCAACGGCACCAAAATCGACAACCAAGTCCAAATCGGTCACAACTGCAAAATCGGTTCGCACACCGTGATTGCCGCCAAAACCGGTATTTCCGGCAGCGTCACCATCGGCAATTATTGTATTATCGGCGGCGGCGTCGGCACGGTCGGACACATTGAAATCGCCGATAAAACCACCATCGGCGGCGGAACATCCGTTACCCACAGCATTACCGAAAGCGGCCAGCATCTGGCCGGTATTTTCCCGATGTCGGGCTACAAAGACTGGGCGCGCAATGCCGTTTATATCCACCGTTTGAGCGAAATGAACAAACGCCTCAAAACGCTGGAAAAACAGCTTGCCGACAGCGACGAAGCCTAAAGGCGGCGCAAACAGTCCGCGCCCCGCATCCGAATACGTTTAAACCCAATACAAACAAGGAAAGACGAACATCATGGACGTACAACTCCCGATCGAAGCCAAAGACATTCAAAAACTTATCCCACACCGCTATCCGTTTTTGCAACTCGACCGCATTACCGCGTTCGAACCGATGAAAACCCTGACTGCGATTAAAAACGTCACCATGAACGAGCCGCAGTTCCAAGGCCATTTTCCCGACCTGCCCGTGATGCCCGGCGTGTTGATTATCGAAGCTATGGCGCAAGCGTGCGGCACACTCGCCATCCTCAGCGAAGGTGGCCGCAAAGAAAACGAATTCTTCTTCTTCGCCGGTATCGACGACGCTCGTTTCAAACGCCAAGTCATCCCCGGCGACCAACTGGTTTTTGAAGTCGAGCTGCTGACCAACAAACGCGGTATTGGCAAATTCAACGCCGTTGCCAAAGTCGACGGCCAAGTTGCGGTTGAAGCCGTGATTATGTGCGCCAAACGCGTGGTGTAAGAATGGGACAGGCCGTCTGAAAGTTCAGACGGCATCTTGCAGGCAATACCTGTATCAGACAGCAAGGAGACAGCATGACCCTTATCCATCCGACCGCCGTCATCGACCCTAAAGCCGAACTCGACTCCAGCGTCAAAGTCGGCCCATACAGCATCATCGGCCCCAATGTGCAAATCGGTGCGAATACCGAAATCGGCCCGCACGTCGTCATCAACGGCCATACGACCATCGGTGAAAACAACCGCATTTTCCAATTTGCCAGCCTCGGCGAAATTCCGCAGGACAAAAAATACCGCGACGAGCCGACCAAGCTGATTATAGGCAACGGCAATACCATCCGCGAATTTACGACGTTCAACCTCGGTACGGTCACCGGCATCGGCGAAACCCGTATCGGCGACGACAACTGGATTATGGCCTACTGCCACCTCGCTCATGACTGCGTGGTCGGCAACCATACCATCTTCGCCAACAACGCCTCACTCGCAGGGCATGTTACCATCGGCGACTACGTCGTCTTGGGCGGCTACACGCTGGTGTTCCAGTTCTGCCAAATCGGCGACTACGCCATGACCGCGTTTGCTGCCGGCGTACACAAAGACGTACCACCGTACTTCATGGCTGCTGGCTACCGCGCCGAACCGGCCGGCCTCAACAGTGAAGGTATGCGCCGCAACGGTTTCACGGCCGAGCAGATTGCCTCCGTCAAAGATGTGTATAAAACCATTTACCATCGCGGCATTCCGTTTGAAGAGGCCAAGGCAGACATTCTGAAACGCGCCGAAACCCAAAGCGAATTGGCGGTATTTAAAGACTTTTTTACACAATCCACACGCGGCATTATCCGTTGATGGATGGATTGAAGGCCGTCTGAAACTTTTTCAGACGGCCTTTGGATTGCAAAAATCCGCGCAGTAGGGCAGGTTTCCTGTCCGTTTGCTACTGATGCCGTCTGAAAACGGGCGGGCAAATGTCCGCCCCCAAATCTTTTAGCTTCCGAACCTCAACAACACATGAACTCCAATCCCTCCCCCCTTATCGCCATCAGCGTCGGCGAAGCTTCCGGCGACTTGCTCGGCGCACACTTAATCCGTGCCATTAAGGCGCGTTGCCCGAATGCGCGGTTTACCGGCATCGGCGGCGAGCGCATGAAGGCGGAGGGTTTCGAGAGTTTGTACGATCAGGAAAAGCTGGCGGTGCGCGGTTTTGTTGAGGTCATCAAACGCCTGCCGCAGATTTTGAAAATCCGCAAAGGGCTGGTGAACGATTTAATCCGCCTTAAGCCGGATGTGTTTATCGGCATCGATGCGCCGGACTTCAATCTCGGCGTGGCGGAAAAACTCAAGCAGGCAGGTATTCATACTATTCATTACGTCAGCCCGTCGGTTTGGGCGTGGCGGCGCGAACGGGTCAATAAAATCGTGCATCAGGTCAACCGCGTGTTGTGCCTGTTTCCGATGGAGCCGCAGCTATATATCGATGCCGGAGGCAAGGCCGAGTTTGTCGGCCATCCGATGGCGCAAACCATGCCCGTGGAAGCGGATAGGGCGGCGGCGCGGCAGAAGCTGGGCGTGCCTGCGGACGTGCCCGTGTTTGCCATATTGCCCGGCAGCCGCGTGAGCGAAATCGATTACATGGCGTCGGTATTTTTTCAGACGGCCTTATTGCTGTTGAAATGTTACCCGCAGGCACAGTTTTTGCTGCCTGTGGCAACGGCCGCAACGCGCAAACGCATTAGCGAAATTTTGGCGCAGCCTGAGTTCGCCTCTCTTCCCATCACGCTGACCGACAAGCAGTCGGATACGGTTTGCACCGCTGCCGACGTGGTATTGGTCACCAGCGGTACGGCGACTTTGGAAGTGGCCTTGTGTAAACGGCCTATGGTCATCAGCTACAAAATTTCGCCGCTGACTTATGCGTATGTGAAAAACAAAATCAAAGTGCCGCATGTCGGTTTACCCAATATTCTGTTGGGTAAAGCCGCCGTTCCCGAGCTGCTGCAACACGATGCCGTCCCTGAAAAACTGGCGCAGGCCGTGGCAGACTGGTATGACCACCCTGAAGCCGTGGCCGCGTTGGAACAGGATTTCCAAGCCTTGCATCTGCTGTTGAAAAAAGATACGGCGGCATTGGCGGCGGCGGCAGTATTGGAAGAAGCCGGATTTTCAGACGGACTGAAAGACAAGTAAGGAAAATACATGAATTTATTGGGAGCCTTGGCCAAGGTTGGCAGCCTGACGATGGTGTCACGCATTTTGGGCTTTGTGCGCGATACGATTATCGCCCGTGCGTTTGGTGCAGGCATGGCGACAGATGCGTTTTTTGTCGCGTTTAAACTGCCCAACCTGCTGCGGCGCGTGTTTGCAGAGGGCGCATTTGCCCAAGCCTTCGTACCGATTTTGGCAGAATACAAAGAAACCCGCTCACCCGAAGCCACGCAGGCATTTGTACGTCATGTGGCCGGTATGTTGTCGTTTGTGTTGGTCATTGTTACCGCGCTGGGCATACTTGCCGCGCCGTGGGTGATTTATGTTTCCGCGCCCGGTTTTGCCAAAGATGCCGATAAGTTTCAGCTTTCCATCGACCTGCTGCGGGTGACGTTTCCTTATATCTTTTTGATTTCCTTGTCGTCTTTTGTCGGTTCGATACTCAATTCCTATCATAAATTCGGTATTCCCGCTTTTACGCCGACTTTTTTGAACATCTCCTTTATCGTCTTTTCCCTGTTCTTCGTACCGTATTTTGATCCGCCTGTTATGGCTTTAGCGTGGGCGGTATTTGTCGGCGGCGTGTTGCAGCTGGTGTTCCAACTGCCTTGGTTGGCGAAACTGGGCTTCTTGAAAATGCCCAAACTCAGCTTTAAAGACGCAGCGGTCAACCGCGTGATGAAACAAATGGCGCCGGCTATTTTGGGCGTGAGCGTGGCGCAGATTTCCTTAGTTATCAACACTATTTTTGCTTCGTTTTTGCAGTCCGGCAGCGTGTCATGGATGTATTACGCCGACCGGCTGATGGAATTGCCTACCGGCGTTTTGGGCGTAGCACTCGGTACAATCTTATTACCTACCTTGTCCAAACACGCCGCCAGTCAGGATACCGAGCAGTTTTCCGGCCTGCTCGACTGGGGTTTGCGCTTGTGTATGCTGCTGACCCTGCCTGCCGCCGTTGGACTTGCCGTGTTGTCTTTCCCTCTGGTTACGACCTTGTTCATGTACCGTGAATTTACGCTGCACGACGCGCAAATGACCCAATACGCGCTGATTGCCTATTCCTTCGGCTTGATCGGTCTGATTATGATTAAAGTGTTGGCACCCGGCTTCTATGCGCGCCAAAACATCAAAACCCCCGTTAAGGTCGCTATTTTCACGCTGATTTGTACACAGGTGATGAACCTTGCCTTCATTTCGCCGCTCAAACACGTCGGCCTATCCCTCGCTATCGGTTTGGGCGCATGTCTGAATGCAGGTTTGCTGTTTTTCCTTTTGCGCAAACACGGCATTTACCGCCCCGTTAAAGGATGGGCAACGTTTTTGGTCAAAATGGTCATCTCTTTGGTCGTCATGGGCGGCGGTTTGTGGCTGGCGCAATCTTATCTGCCGTTTGAATGGGTGCACGTCGGCGGCTTTAAAAAAGCAGGACAACTCTGCGTCCTGATTGCCTTGGGAGGTGGCCTCTACTTTGTTTCCCTCGCCGCGCTCGGTTTCCGTCCGCACCATTTCCGCAGGGTGGAAAAATAGGCAGCCGTAGTGCTATTGCTTTGGCTTAAAGGCTATTCACTAAAAAGGCCGTCTGAAACATTTTCAGACGGCCTTTTCTTGTTTTATGTTTTAACTGTAAAGCTTCGCTCCTTTTTTGACGAACTCAATCGCTTTTTCTTCCATGCCCTGCCGTTGGGCTTTTTGCTTGTCGGCGTAGTCGCGCACTTCCTGCGTGATTTTCATTGAGCAGAATTTGGGGCCGCACATTGAGCAGAAGTGGGCGATTTTCGCGCCTTCGGCGGGCAGGGTTTCGTCGTGGAAGCTTTCGGCGCGTTCGGGGTCGAGGCTTAAGCGGAATTGGTCGCGCCAGCGGAACTCGAAACGCGCCTTGCTCAGGGCGTTGTCGCGCAACTGTGCGCCCGGCCAGCCTTTGGCGAGGTCGGCGGCGTGGGCGGCGAGTTTGTAGGTGATGATGCCGGTGCGCACGTCTTCTTTGTCGGGCAGGCCGAGATGCTCTTTCGGGGTCACGTAGCAAAGCATGGCTGTGCCGTACCAGCCGATATTGGTCGCGCCTATGCCCGAGGTGATGTGGTCGTAGCCGGGGGCGATGTCGGTAACGAGCGGACCAAGGGTGTAGAAAGGCGCTTCAAAGCAGTGTTGCAGCTCTTCGGTCATGTTTTCTTTGACGCGTTGTAACGGTACATGGCCTGGGCCTTCGATCATGACTTGTACGTCGTGTTCCCACGCTTTGGCGGTCAATTCGCCCAAGGTGTGCAGCTCGGCGAATTGGGATTCGTCGTTGGCATCGGCAATGCAGCCGGGACGCAGGCCGTCGCCGAGGCTGAACGACACGTCGTAGGCTTTCATGATTTCGCAGATTTCGTCGAAATGTGTGTAAAGGAAGTTTTCCTGATGATGGGCAAGGCACCATTTCGCCATGATGGAGCCACCGCGCGATACGATGCCGGTGAGGCGGTCGGCCGTCATCGGCACATAGCGCAACAATACGCCTGCGTGCAGGGTGAAATAGTCCACGCCTTGTTCTGCCTGCTCGATTAAGGTGTCGCGCACCAAATCCCAAGTCAGGTCTTCGGCGATGCCGCCGGTTTTTTCCAAAGCTTGGTAAATCGGCACGGTGCCGATGGGGACGGGCGCGTTGCGGATAATCCATTCGCGCGTTTCGTGGATGTGCGCGCCTGTGGATAAGTCCATAATCGTGTCCGCGCCCCAACGCAGCGACCACACCATTTTTTCGACTTCTTCGGTCAGGCTGGAGGTTACAGCGGAGTTGCCCAAGTTGCCGTTGATTTTGACGCGGAAGTTGCGGCCGATAATCATCGGTTCGAGTTCGGGGTGGTTGATGTTGGCAGGGATAATTGCGCGTCCGGCGGCGATTTCTTGGCGCACAAATTCGGGCGTGATTTGGTCGGGGTGGGTCGGGATATTCGCGCCGAAACTTTGCCCTGCGTGTTGTTTCAAGAGCTTGGCGTATTCAGGCCGTCTGAAAAGCTCGTCCAGCTTCATGCGTTCGCGTATGGCGACAAACTCCATCTCCGGCGTGATGATACCTTGGCGGGCGTAGTGAAGCTGGGTTACATTGTGGCCGGCTTTGGCGCGGCGCGGGCGGGTGATTTGGTTGAAGCGCAGATGGGCGGTTTTCGGATCGTGCGCGCGTTCGGTGCCGTATTCGCTGGAAAGCTTGGGCAGGATTTCGGTATCGCCGCGTTCCTCCAGCCATGCGGTGCGGACGTGTGGCAAACCTTGTTTTAGGTCGATGTGCGCCGCCGGATCGCCGTATGCGCCGCTGGTGTCGTACACCGGAATTGGCGGATTGGCTTCCGTACCTTGCGCCGTGTAGGTGTCGTCCTGACGGATTTCGCGCAAAGGCACGCGGATGTCGGCGCGGCTGCCTGGGATATAGACGCGGTCGGAATTGGGATATTGGAAGCGGATGCCGATGTCTTCGCTCAAGTCGGAAAGACGGCGCGCCTCATCGCCGGTTTTTTTAGCGGTAGTCATAAAAAATTGCTCCTGTTTCTCGGTTATGAAATGGAAACAGGAGCATTGCTTTTTTTTCAGACGGCCTTGTGGATATCTTCAATCAACCGTTTAAAATCACATTTGCCGAAACTCCCCACGCAGGTATTATCCTGTTCGGGTGTAAAGGGTATTTCTCAGCCGCTCGGTTTGAAAGCAGCACCCCTGTTTCTTTATTAACGAAAATTAAACCATGCGGACGGTTTTTTGTAAAGCGGCGTTTTTCGCATTTTCTGTCAAAAACGCTTGACAGCGATTCCGTCTTTCCGTATAGTTACAACTTCTGACGCGGGATGGAGCAGCATGGTAGCTCGTCGGGCTCATAACCCGAAGGTCGTAGGTTCGAATCCTGCTCCCGCAACCAAATATAAAAATCCCCTGCAATCGCAGGGGATTTTGCTTTATGCGGCATTTATTGTTGCTTGGATTGATTGAAAGGCCGTCTGAACCATTGGGTTTCAGACGGCCTTTTTTATTGACCGATGATGTCGGCGGCTAATTTGCTTTTGTCTTTTATTTTGAGTTTGTGTTTTTCAGACGGCCTATTGTTGCTCCGGATCGGTTATCGTTGCGTAGGTGTTCTTTGAGGCGCAGTAACTCTTTTTTGTCCAACCATTTATTGCGCGAACGTTGCAACAGGATCACCAATGCGGCGATTTCGTTACGCATATTGGTACTGAGCCAGAGGAAGCCTTGCCATTCGTAATGCAGGCGGGCGGCCGGTTTGCTTAGTTCGGTATTGAGCGAAGTATCGATGCGGATGCGGCGGGCGTAGTGGCCTTTGATGAGGCGGACGGTCAGGCGCAGCTCGCGTTGGAGTTGGTTGAAATGGCGGTCGAGCAGGCGGATTTCGCTTTCGTTGAGCGTGGGCGCGCGCAGTTTGGCGGCGGTAGTCAGGAGCAGCTCGGTGGTGTTGACGATTTTGCGGTGAGCATGCTGCATGGCTTCCATCATATTGTTGCTGATGTGGCTTTCGCCGGATGTGGCGGCCAGATGGCTGCGGCTTTTGACCATACGGGCGTTGATTTGGCGCATTTTAATCATGTTTTGTTCCAAACGCTCGCGCGTCATGCGTTTGCCGTTGCTGATTTCGGCAATCATTTTGGCGCAGTCGGTGAGGTTGTCGGCAAGCATGAAGCGCCACATCAGGGTGGAGCGCAGGGGCAGGAGTTTGGCGGCGGCAATGGCGATGGCGGCACCAATCAAAACGTTCATGGCGCGCATCAGGCCGCTGTCAAGCCAATGGTGGCTGCTGTCGCCGATGAGCATGCACATGGTCAAACCGGCAAGCATGGCGACATAGCCGTTTTTGCCGACTGCCGACCAACCGGCCACCGCGCTGGCGGCACCGATAATCAGATAGAAGAAAACGCCGTCTTGCAAATAATGCTGGTTCAACCATAAAACGGCCAACCCGACGCCCAAACCGATGGCCGTGCCGAGCATGCGTTCGACTGCTTTGGAGTAAATCGCGCCTTGGAATTGCAGCATACCGAGGACGACAAAGACGGTCATGCCGATCCACTCGCCGTGTTGCAGGTGGAAGACTTTGGCCAACAGGGTGGAGAACACGATCGCCAAACCGAGGCGGAAGGCGTGGATATGGCGGCGATAGCGGTAGCGTTCGTAGGCGTTGAGCCAGCGTTCGGAAAAATGGAGGCGTTCGGATTGGGCAGGCATGTTGTAAGACGTATGGGTATGTGGAGATGTAAATTATAACTGATTGGTAAAGCAGATGAAATTTGAACTGCTCCCAAACGATTTGTCCTATTGCGGATTTTATCTGCCGCAAGCGGATATAATGGCGGCTTTGAATCAGACAGGCGGTGAAAAAATGGCGACGGTTTTAAGCGCAGGCGTGGACGAAGCGGGACGCGGCCCTTTGGTCGGCAGCGTATTTGCGGCGGCAGTGATTTTGCCGGAACATTTTGACCTGCCGGGTTTGACCGACTCAAAAAAGCTGAGCGAAAAAAAGCGCGATATGTTGGCGCAGATGATTAAGGAACAGGCGGTTGCGTGGAGCATTGCCTTTGCCGACCCCGACGAAATCCTGAAACTGAACATCCTGCACGCAACCATGGCTGCTATGAAGCGCGCAGTCGAGGGGCTGTCGGTCGTGCCCGACAAAGTGTGGATAGACGGCAACCGCGTGCCGAAAGATTTGAATGTCCCTGCCGAAGCCGTGGTCAAAGGCGATAGCAAAATTATTGAAATCTCTGCCGCTTCGGTTTTGGCCAAAACCGCGCGTGATGCGGAAATGTATGAATTGGCGAAACGCTATCCGCAATACGGGTTTGACCGCCACAAAGGCTACGGCACGGCGCAACATTTGGCCGCGTTGAAACAATATGGTGTCTTGCCGGAACACCGTCGCGATTTCGCACCGGTCAAAACCTTATTGGCACAAGGCAATCTGTTTGAAGAATGAAAGCATATCAAAAGGCCGTCTGAAAGATTTCAGATGGCCTTATTTTTGGAAAAGTATTATTTCAACGCAGCCAAACACTCTTTAATCAACTCAGGGCCGCGATAAATCAAACCGCTGTACACCTGCACCGCACTGGCACCCAAGCGGATTTTTTCTGCCGCGTCCGCGCCGTTCATGATGCCGCCGACGCCGATAATCGGCAGCTTGCCGTCAATGCGTTCTGCCAAAAGTTTCAACACCTGATTGCTTTTTTCGCGTACGGGCAAACCGCTCAAGCCGCCTTGTTCGCCTGCGAGCGGATGGCTGCCCAAGCTTGATTTGTCGATGGTCGTGTTGGTGGCGATGATGCCGTCCATCTCCACGGATTTGACCACATGGGCGATGTCGTCGATTTGCGCTTCGTCCAAATCCGGCGCGATTTTGACCGCCAGCGGCACATATTTACCATGCGCGGCCGCCAGTTGCGCCTGTTTGTTTTTCAAGGCTTCCAACAATGCGCTCAACTCGTCGCCGCCCTGCAAGGCGCGCAGGTTTTTCGTATTGGGTGAGGAAATATTGACCGTGATGTAGCTTGCGTGGGCGTAGGTTTTTTCCAAACAAATCAGATAATCGTCGGCCGCGTTTTCAATCGGCGTAACGGCATTTTTGCCGATGTTGATGCCCAAAATGCCTTTAAAGCGGCTGTTTTCAATGTTGCGGATCATCGCGTCGATGCCGTGGTTGTTGAAACCCATGCGGTTGATGATGCCTTGGTGCTCGGGAACGCGGAAAAGGCGCGGCTGCGGATTACCCGGCTGCGACTTGGGCGTTACCGTGCCGATTTCGACAAAGCCGAAACCCAAAGCGGCAAACGCATCGATACACTCGCCGTTTTTATCCAAACCTGCCGCCAAGCCGACCGGATTGGGCAGCTGCAAACCCATCAGCTCGGTTGGTCGGGTGTGGCTGTCCACCTTGGGCAGCAGGCCGAGTTTTTCGATAGAACGCAAACTGTTGAGCGTGAAATGATGGGCCTTTTCTGCATCGAAACGAAATAGGATGGGGCGGACGAGTGAATACATGGCGGCGGCTTTCTGAACGGTTGATGAATTTGGCGTTATTTTACCTGAAACCGTCAAACTGCCCCAAACGTCTGTATCGATATGATTTTATTGTTTGACGTCAAATGAAAATAAATAGGGCTTTTGCGTGTAATCGGATAGTTTATTAAAATGGTAAGAGAGAGGCTTTTCAGACGGCCTGATGGATGTATCAAAAGGCCGTCTGAAAAGTTTTGATTTGATTGTTTACCTGATACAGGAAGATTTTTATGAAACAGGCGGTTGATCCTTATGCGAGTTTCCGTGAACTGACGCTGCGGGGGATGATACTCGGCGCGTTGATTACGGTGATTTTTACAGCATCCAATGTGTATTTGGGCTTGAAGGTGGGCCTGACTTTTGCGTCTTCGATTCCGGCTGCGGTAATTTCGATGGCGGTTTTGAAGTTTTTTAAAGGCAGCAATATTCTGGAAAATAATATGGTGCAGACTCAGGCTTCGGCTGCGGGTACGCTCTCCAGTATTATTTTTATCTTGCCGGGTTTGCTGATGGCCGGTTATTGGGCGGGCTTTCCGTTTTGGCAGACAACGCTGCTGTGTATGTCCGGCGGTATTTTGGGCGTGATTTTCACTGTGCCTTTGCGTTATGCGATGGTGGTGAAGAGCGATTTGCCTTATCCGGAAGGCGTGGCGGCGGCTGAGATTTTGAAGGTCGGCGACCATGATGCGGACCAACAGGAAGGCGGCAGCGGTATCAAGGAATTGGTGTCGGGGGGTGCATTGGCTGGTTTAATGAGCTTTTGCGCAAGCGGTTTGCGTGTGGTGGCGGACAGCGCGAGCTTTTGGTTTAAAGGCGGCGCGTCGGTGTTCCAAGTGCCGATGGGCTTTTCACTGGCCTTGCTGGGCGCAGGCTATTTGGTCGGCCTGACCGGCGGTATCGCGATTTTGCTGGGTATTTCGATTGCCTGGGGTGTGGCCGTGCCTTATTTGTCGGCGCATATTCCGCAACCTGCCGATATGGAGATGATTCCTTTTGCGATGTCTTTGTGGAAGGAAAAAGTCCGTTTTATCGGCGCGGGTACGATCGGTATTGCGGCTATTTGGACGCTGTTGACTTTGATGAAACCGATGGTCGAGGGTATGCGCCTGTCTTTCCGCAATTTCGGCGGCGCGCAGATGACCGAGCGGACGGAACAGGATTTGTCGCCTAAGGCGATGATTGCCTGGGTGTTGGCGATGATGCTGGTGTTGGGCGTGTCCTTCTTCCACTTTATCGGCGACTCGCATATTTCCGGCGGTTTGGCTTGGCTGTTGGTGGTCGTATGTACGCTGCTGGCTTCGATTATCGGCTTTTTGGTGGCGGCGGCTTGTGGTTATATGGCCGGTTTGGTCGGTTCGTCTTCCAGCCCGATTTCGGGTGTGGGCATCGTCTCTATCGTCATTATTTCGCTGGTGTTGCTGTTGGTCGGCGAATCCGGCGGCTTGATGGCGGATGAGGCAAACCGCAAATTCCTGCTGGCGTTGACGCTGTTTTGCGGCGCGTCTGTGATTTGTGTGGCTTCGATTTCCAATGACAACCTGCAGGATTTGAAAACGGGTTATCTGGTAAAAGCAACGCCTTGGAAACAGCAGGTTGCGCTGATTGTCGGCTGCGTTGTCGGTGCCGTGGTGATTTCACCTGTATTGGAGCTTTTGTATGAAGCCTACGGCTTTACCGGCGCGATGCCGCGTGAAGGCATGGATGCGGCCCAAGCCCTTGCTGCTCCTCAGGCAACTTTGATGACCACCATCGCCCAAGGTATTTTCTCGCACAATCTGCAATGGGATTATATTTTCACCGGCGTGGCCATCGGCGTGGCGTTGATTGCGGTCGATTTCACATTGCGCAAATCTTCCGGCGGCAAGCGTGCTTTGCCGGTATTGGCCGTGGGCATGGGCATTTACCTGCCGCCGTCTGTGAATATGCCGATTGTGATCGGCGCGGTATTGGCGGCGGTGTTGAAATCCGTCATCGCCCGCCGTCAAGAAAACCGTGAAGGCCGTCTGAAAAATGCGGAACGTATTGGTACGCTGTTCTCCGCCGGTTTGATTGTCGGCGAGAGCCTGATCGGTGTGATTATGGCGTTTATCATCGCCTTCTCCGTAACCAACGGCGGTTCGGATGCGCCTTTGGCCCTGAACCTGGAAAACTGGGATACGGCCGCCAAATGGCTGGGCTTGGCGTTTTTTGTTTTCGGTATGTTCGTATTTGCACGCCGCGTGTTGAAAGCAGGACGCTAAGTTTGTAGGTTGAGAAAAGGCCGTCTGAAATCCAAAAAATTGGGGTTTCAGACGGCCTTTTTATGGAAATTTGTTTGGAGGGATTGGGCTAACGCTGATTCAAACAATCTGCAATCGCTTTGGCAATTTTGGCACTGGCGCCTTGGTGTTGCGAAATGAATTGCTCGGTGTGGCTGATCAGCTGTTGGCGCAGCGTTTCGTCGTCGAGGTATTGGCGCGTGGTTCTGTACCAGACTTCGGCGGTTTCGACGCGGACGGCGGCTTTGGCTTCGACTGCGCCTTTGCAGGCTTGGGTGAAGTTGTAGTTGGAGTAGCCGAAGAGGGTGGGGACGCGGCAGGAGATGGGTTCGATGATGTTTTGGCAGCCGGCATCAACGAGGCTGCCGCCGACGAAGGCAATGTCTGCGCTGAGGTAGTAGGCGGCAAGTTCGCCCATGCTGTCGCCTATCCAAACCTGTGTGTCGGGGGAAACGGGTTGTCTGTCGCTGCGTTTTTGCACGGTATAACCAAGCGATTTGGCGGTATCGTAGGCCGTCTGAAAGTTTTCAGGGTGGCGCGGGACGATGACCAGCAAGGCATTGCCGCGGTAGCCCTGCCATGCTTTGAGGAGCAGCTCGGCTTCGTCTGTGCCTTTATACACGCGCGTGCTGGCGCAGACGACGACGGCTCGTGCGCCGATGCGCTCTTTAAAGGCGGCGGCAAGCGGACGCAGGTCGTCGGGGGGGGCGATGTCGTATTTGGTATTGCCGCAGACGTGGACGTTGGATGCGCCGATGAGGTGCAGGCGTTCGGCATCGGCGGCGGTTTGGGCAAAGCAGCCGGAGAGGGTCTGCATGGCAGGCTCGACCAGCTTGCGGATTTTGAGGTAGCCGCGTTGGGATTTTTCGGAGAGGCGCGCGTTGGCCAAAAAGAGGGGAATGCCTGCTTTTTTGCAGCCGTGCATCAGGTTGGGCCAGATTTCGGTTTCCATCAAAATGCCGCAGATGGGGCGGTGTTCGGCTAAAAATCGGGC
This sequence comes from Neisseria sp. P0016.S008, assembly GCF_051957775.1. Taxonomy (NCBI): domain Bacteria; kingdom Pseudomonadati; phylum Pseudomonadota; class Betaproteobacteria; order Neisseriales; family Neisseriaceae; genus Neisseria; species Neisseria sp. P0016.S008. The sequence continues at coordinate 308,329 of NZ_JBQCWB010000003.1, read as the reverse complement.
GACCCATTCGGATTTGTCGTAGGGCAGGTAACGGCATTGCGCATCGGGAAACAGGGATTGCGCGGTGGCGCGGCCGGTTGGCGTCATTTGGGTAATCAGAAACGGCGAGTCGGGAAAATGGCGGCGTAATGCCTGCACCAAAGGTTCGGCCGCACGCGTTTCGCCGACGGATACGGCGTGTATCCAAATCGGGCGTTGTACGGGATTGGGATACGCCTGCCCGAAACGCTCGTCCCAATGCTCGAGATAGGCTGGGGATTTGAGGGCGCGGCGGCGCAGGTGGCGGCGGATCAGGAAGGGGGCGAGGTGCCACAGCGTGGCGTAAAGGCGGCGTATCATGCTTACGGGTCTTGTGTCGGAATAGGCCTATTTTATCGGAAACTGAAACGGAAGATATAGCCTTGATGCGTGTTTTACGCAAAGGAAACAGGCCGTCTGAAAGGTTTCAGACGGCCTTTGATTCAGGAATAAACGCTTTTACTTCACTTGCGCCATGTATTTTTTCAGACGGCCTTTGCTTTGCATGGCGCGGTTTTCCATTTCATCGACAACGGCTTGCGCTTTGGCTTTGTTCACCGGTTTGCCGACCTGAATCACGCCGCTCATGTTCATCATGCGGTGCGGCGGGCAGGTATAGACGTACACGCCTTCTTTGTCGAGTTTGAGGGTGAAGTCTTTGCCGTCTTCGGAGAGGAAGTCGGCAACGCCCTCGGGCAGGGCTTTGCTTTGCACCCAGTGTCCGCTGTTGGTGGCTTTGAAGGTTACGGTGTCGCCGACTTTGGCGTTGACGTAGCCGGGCTCGAACACCATGCTGCCGTCTTTGCCGTTGTCGAGCATTTTGATTTCGTGGTTGGCGGCGTATGCGCCGAGGGAGGCGGTCAGCATGAGGAGGAAGAGGGATTTTTTCATGGAGGGAGTCCTTTCTAAGGATAAAAAATATGGGACGGGCTGATGAGTCGGAGAGGTAAACCTTGGGCTTACCGCCCTCTCCCTAACCCTCTCCCGCGGGAGAGGGGATAAGTTGCAGGGAGTTTGCAGGCCGGATGCTCAAATCTGACATTTGCAGGAGTGGTCAAGTTAAGCACTCTGCCGCATCGGGCGGATAACGGGCAGGCCTTTGCTGTCGTATAAAAGTTCGATATCCACCTTGTACAGCCTGCCGATCATGTCCGCCCGCAATACGTCCTGCGGCGCGCCCTGCGCCTGTACTTTGCCTTCGCCGAGCAGAATCACGCCGTCTGAAAATTGCGCGGCGAGGCTCAAATCGTGCAAGACCATCAGCGTAACCAGATTGTGTTCGTGCGTGTATTGCACCACGCGCTCCAAAAGATTGAGCTGATGGTGCATATCCAGCGCGCTGACTGGTTCGTCCAGCATCAGGATTTCGGGGCGGCGCAGCATGACTTGGGCGAACATGACGAGCTGTCGCTGTCCGCCGGAAAGCCGCATGACGTCTCGGTGCGCCAGATGGCCGATGCCCAGTTCCGCCATGATACTTGCGGCTTCGTGCAGCAGTTCGTCGCCGACGTGCATATGCAGCGCGTCCATGCGGCCGAGCAACACGACTTCCAGTGCGGTCAGCGAGGCTTCGGCGGCGGTATCCTGCGGCATATAGCCTATGCGTTTGCGCCAGCTTTGCAGGTGGATTTTGCTCAACACTTCGTCGCCGTAGCGGATGGTGCCTTTGTGCGCTACTTCGCCGAAAATCGTTTTCATCAGCGAGGATTTGCCCGTGCCGTTCGGGCCGAGCACGGAATAGACTTTGCCTTGTTCCAGCGTCAAATCGATACTGTCGGCAACCACATAATCGCCGCGCCGGATGTGTACGTTTTCAAGTTTCAACATTTCAGACGGCCTATCGTTTCGTTAATACAATCCAGAAGAAGAACGGTACGCCGACAAACGACGTAACAATCCCCACCGGAAACAGCGCGCCGGGGATAATCACCTTGGACAACACGCTGGCCACCGATAAAAACGCCGCCCCCGCCAACATCGCGCCGGGCAGGAAGAAACGCTGGTCTTCGCCCAAAAGAATCCGCGCCACATGAGGGGCAACCAAGCCGATAAAGCCGATCACGCCGACAAAACTGATTGCCGTCGCCGTCATCACCGCCACCAACACCAGCGTTTTCAGGCGCAAAAGTTGCAGATTGATGCCCAGCCCGACGGCGCGTTCTTCGCCCAAGCGCAACGCGGTCAGCTTCCACACGTCGCGCGAAAGCAGAAACACGCATACCGCCGTAACCGCCGCCGTAACGATGACCGTCTCCCAAGTCGCCTTGGTCAAACTGCCGAACAGCCAAAACAGAATCTGCTGCGAAATCTCAGGCGCGGCGATAAACTGAATCAGCGACAAAATCGACTGAAACAGAAACAACAGCGCAATCCCCACCAACACCAGCATCGCCGAGTTGAAGCGGCGCGCCGAAGCAAACAGAAACAAGATGCCTGAAGCCAGCATGGTCATTACAAACGCCCCGATGGGGACGGCGACCGTTTCAGGCAGCCCGAAACCGCCGAACGCAATCACCACCGACGCGCCCAAACCTGCCGCCGCCGCCAAGCCCAGTGTATAAGGGCTGGCCATCGGATTGTTCAAGAGCGTCTGAATCTCCGCACCGCCGACACCCAAAGCCGCACCGACCACCAAGGCCATCACCGCGATCGGCAGGCGCAAATCCATCACAATCAGGCGGTTCATTTCATCGACTTCGGGTTTGCCCAGCAAAACATTGACCACTTCGCCGACCGGCAGCGTGTCCGTCATCGCAGGGCCGGTGGCGATGTCGAATAAAAAACTGACCGCCGCGATGATTAAAAACATCAACACAATCAACCAACGCTTGCCTTCCAACTTGCGCTGGTTTCTCACAATCTCGGCGACAACCGAATCATTCATGTTTCAAACCTTTAAAAAAGAATGTTGATAAAGGGGAGAACGGGTTTGCCTTTTTCTTCCGCAAAAATTTCAGACGGCCTTCCGATTTAAAAGGCCGTCTGAAAATCTAAACTACCTTATTGTCCTTTGGGGTAGAGGTAGAACGTACCGTTCGGTACGACGGGCAGGTTTTGGCGGTAGAAGTCCAGATAGGTCTTCTCAGGGTTGAAATCCTTAAACAACTGCGGATAAATCGCTTTGGCCATAAATTGAATCGATGCGCTGTCGGACAGCGTGCGTGAGTTGGCGTGGTAGGCGGCGTAGAGGCGGTTGTTTTTAATCGCAGGCAGGTTTGCCCAGCCGGCGCGTTTGGCAAAGCCTGCCAAGCGTTTTTCCGCTTCCGCTTTCGGAATGCCCCAGCCCATCACCATGGCGGCAGGGTTTTTCTTCAATTCGGTTTCGCGGCCGGTAATCACGATCACGTCGGGTTTGGCGGCCAATACTTTTTCAGGATTGATCGGGCCGTAGAATTCGACCGAAGAAGCGGCGATATTGTTGCCACCGACCAGTGTAGTCATCGAACCCCACATGCTCTTGCCGAAGGTAACACTGTGTTCGGCAGGGCCTTTGTTGCCGAACTCGACATACACTTTAGGCTTGGGCAGGTTGGCTTTTTGCACGCGCGCTTGGATGGTGTCGGCAACGCGTTTGTAGTCTGCCGCCAGTTTGTCGGCTTTTTGCTGCTGGCCGGTCAGCGTGCCGATGAGCTTGGTCGATTGAACGTGTTTGGCCACTGTTTGCGCGTTGTAGTCCAACACGACGATGGGGATGCCGGCTTTGTTGATGCGGTCGAGATCGGAACCCAAAGCCTTGTATTGCCATTCGGCCAAAACCAGCAAATCGGGTTTCAGCGCCAATACTTTCTCAATCGAGAAAGTGCCGACTTCCACTTCGCCCACGTCGGTCAGCTGATTCAGTTTAGGCACGGCTTTGCTGAATGCCGCCCAGCTTGGCGGCGCCCAGTCGGCCCAAACTGCTTTGGAGAAACCGACGACGTTGTCCAGCGCGGTTTTACCGCCGATGGCCATGTAGTCTTGGTAGTAGAAGCCCAAAACCACGCGTTTGGCAGGCAGGTCGACGGTTACCTTACGGCCGATGGTATCGGTCAGCTGAACCGGTTTGGCAAAAGCGGATACGGAGCCGACTGATAACGCTGCAGCGGCAATCAAAGCAGAAAGTTGCGTAAATCTCATGAACTACTCCTTTAAAATATGATGATAACTATTATCTTTTATAAATTTACAAGGTATTGAATCTTTTTTCAAGTGAAACATGAGAATAGACATATTTTAGAGTAAAAAGTTGCATCATTAAAATAAAGGGATAATGTTTGGGTATGCTGAAGACCTAGTGAAAAGGAATGATATGGGTGCCTAAAGCCATAGTGGGCAGTAGCTGGAAGGAATAGGCAAAGGGTCATTTATTGCAAAAAAATAAAAGATATACGGTTGAGTACAGCAGGCCGTCTGAAACCTTGTAATCGGGGTTCAGACGGCCTTTGGGGTGGGTCTAAAAGCGTTTATTTCACTTGCGCCATATATTTTTCAGACGGCCTGTAAGCAATATTGGGAAAAAGTGAAAAAGGTTGGTTTTTGAAATGGCAAAATAGGGAAGAAGGAGGCTTGAGGGAGAATCGGGTGTAAACCCAAAATGGGGGCGAATAAAAAGGGCGTGTATTGAAACACGCCCTTGCCGGAGGTTCAGACGGCCTGTGATTCCGCCTGTTCGCTTTGGTTGAGGATTTTAATCAGTTTCTCGGTTTTTTCCGGATCTTCGCAGCGTAGGATTTTGGCGGCATCGTTTTCGAGATGGCCGGTGTGGCTGTGCAGGATGATGTTTTTAACCGAAAGCAGGTTGTTGGGATTCATGGAGAAGCGGCGCAGGCCCATGCCGAGCAACAGTCGGGTGAAGACGGTATCGCCGGCCATTTCGCCGCAGATGGACACGCCTTTTTCCATGCGGTTTGCCGTGCGGATGATGTGTTGCAGCGTTTTGAGGACGGCAGGGTGGCCGGGTTGGTAAAGGTGGCTGACGCTGTCGTCGCCGCGGTCGACCGACAGAAGGTATTGAATCAGGTCGTTGGTGCCGATGGAGATGAAGTCGACGAGCTTGAGGATGCTGCCGACGGTCATGGCGGCGGACGGGATTTCAATCATGCAGCCGATGCTGACCGGGCCGAAGGCTTCGTCGCGTTCGGCGAGTTGGCGTTGGGCCGTGTCCAGATGGATAAGGCATTGGCGCACTTCGGAAATGGATGTAATCATCGGCCACATCATGCGCACGGGGCCGTGTACCGCGGCTCGGAGGATGGCGCGCATTTGGGTGCGGAACATGACCGGCTCGGCGAGGCACAGGCGGATGCCGGTTAAGCCGAGTGCAGGGTTGAGGCTGCCGTTGGGCGAGCTGTTTTGGCCGAACCAGCGCGGATTTTTATCGACACCCAAATCGACGGTGCGGATGGTGATGCTTTTGCCTTTCATCTTTTTCACAATCGCGCTGTACACTTCGTATTGCTCGTCTTCAGACGGCATGGTGTCTCGGTTGAGATAAAGAAATTCGCTGCGGAAGAGGCCGACGCCGTCTGCGCCGAAGTTGTGCAGGGTTTTGATGTCTTCGGCGGATTCGATGTTGGCTAAAAGTTCGATGTTGATGCCGTCGGCCGTGGTGGCAGCGGTTTTTTTGATTTTGTTGAGTTCGCGCTTGTGGCTGCGGTATTCGCGGGCGAGGCGGCGGTATTCGTTGAGGACGACTTCGTCGGGATCGATGATGAGGGTGCCGTTGATGCCGTCGACGATGACGATTTCGTTTTCGGTGATGAGTTTGCGGGCGTTATGCAGGCCGATGACGGACGGGATGTCGAGGCTGCGGCCCAAGATGGCGGTGTGGCTGGTCGGGCCGCCGGCATCGGTTACGAAGGCGGTAATGTGCTGCTCTTTGAACAATACGGTATCGGCAGGCGAGAGGTCGTGCGCGATGAGGACGGTGTCGTCAAACAGGTTGCCGGCGAGATTGATTTCGTTGCTTTGGCCGACAAGGTTGTTGTGGATGCGGCGGACGACTTGGAGCATGTCCTGTTTGCGTTCGCGCAGGTAGTCGTCGTCGATGCTGTCGAACTGGGCGGCGAGCTTGTCGCTTTGCTGTTTCAATGCCCATTCGGCGTTGATTTTCTGTTCGCGCAAAATGTCGATGGGTTCGCGCGAGAGGGTGACGTCAGTCAGCAACATCAGGTGCAGGGAGATGAACGCGCCCAATTCGGTCGGAGCGTTTTCGGGAATTGCGCCGCGCAGCTGTTCCAATTCTTTGCGCGTGGCTTTGATGGCGTTGTCGAAACGGGCAACTTCGGCAACGAGTTTGTCGGGATCAATGTCGTATTGGGGGACTTCCGTTGTGCCGCGCGTGATGAGGTGGGCGTGGCCGATGGCAATGCCTTTGCCCGCGGCCACACCGTGTAGGACGATGCTCATTATTCGCCCTCGCCGAAGTAGTCGTTGATGAGGTCGGTCAACGCCTGCATGGCGGCGGCTTCGTCTGCGCCTTCTGTTTCCAGCTCAATCACGGTGCCTTTGGCGGCGGCCAGCATCATCAGGCCCATGATGCTTTTGCCGTTGACGCGGTTGCCGTTTTTGGTGACCCAGACTTCGCTTTGGAATTGGGAGGCGGTTTGGGTGAATTTGCTGGAAGCGCGCGCGTGCAGGCCGAGTTTGTTGATGATTTCGATTTCTTGTTTGAGCATGGATGTCCCCTAAATGTTCGTAAAGTGAATGTTTTCAGACGGCCTTAGCCGTGTTCTTTGCACACCAGGTCTTCAGGTGCGGATGTAATGGCGAAAATGCCCCGGATGGCGGCTTCTTTGACGGTTTCGGTGAAGTCGGAGAGATTTTCGGCTTGTGATGAGTATTGGATGGCTTTAATCATCATCGGGGCGTTGAGGCCGGTCAGAATGGCGGATTTGTTTTCGCGCACCAGCCGGCGTGCGGCGTTGCACGGGGTTGCGCCGAAGATGTCGGTCATGATCAGCACGCCGCGGTTGTCGGGAAATTCCTGCAACGCGGCGATGGCGTTGTTGATGATGTCGTTTTGATCTTCATCGGGCTGTACGCCGAGGATGTGGAGATTTTCGGGGAAGCCGTTGGGGAAGAAATGGTCGGCCAAACCGCGATAGGCTTCACCTATGGTTTCATGTGTAATGATTAACAAACCTATCATGATGTGTTCCTAGCATGGGGGTTGAGGCCGTCTGAAGATTTTTCAGACGGCCTTTGTTTTATTTATTGTTTAAGGCGTAGATTTCGCCGAGGTTGCGCCAACAGCCGGCGGCATCCATGCCGTAGCCGAAGACGTAGCGGTTGGGCACGTTCAAACCGACATAATCGGCTTTGGTCGGTTTTTCTTTGTCGATCAGTTTGTTGGCAAATACGGCCGCACGGCAGCTTGCCGCGCCCATTTCCAACAGTTTTTCCTGAATGGCGGCCATGGTGTGGCCTTCGTCCAGAATGTCGTCTAAAACGACTACATGACGGCCTTTGATTTGCTCGGGGTCGGGCATGCGTTTCCAGTTGAACGCGCCGCCTGCGAGCTTGTCGCCGTAGCGGGAAACGTGGACGTAGTCAAAGTCCAAAGGGAAGCGCAACAGCGGCAGCAGCTGCCCTGTAAACACCACCGCACCACCCATCACAGGCAAGAGCAGGGGGTATTTGTCGCCCAAGTCGCGGGTGATGTCGTCGGCAACTTTTTGCAAGGCCGCGCGGCATTGTTTTTGGTCAAACAGCAAGTCGGCATTGTCCAGCATGGCTTGGGTTTCAAGACGTTTGGTTTCTAAGTCGGTCATGATAGGTCGTGTTGAGTGCGGTTAAAAACAAATTATATAGCGGATTCAATCAATTTTCGATACAAGGCGCGGCAATAGAGTAGTGAAAGTGAAGGGAATTTGAGCCGACCGCGTTCAGACGGCCTTTTGCCCTTCCGCTTCGTCCACCAGCAAAAATGCCGTTAAAGCCAAAGCGGTCAATACCGCCGTCAACACCATTGCCCGTCCGTAATTGTCCGCACCGGCGCGTCCGAGATAATCGTAAATCAAAGTGGTCAGCGTCTGCCATTCGGGGCGCGACAGAAACAATGTGGCCGCAAATTCGCCGATACACGTTGCCGAAGCCAAAGTCAGGCCGCGCCGCAAGGCAGGTTTCAATAAAGGCGCGGTTACATAACAGGCCGTCTGAAAACCGTTTGCGCCCATAGTGCGCGCCGCCGCCGCGTAATCTTTGGGCAAACCGTCCCACGCGGCCAATACATCTTTGGCCACAAACGGATACGCCAACAGCGCGTAAGTTGCCGTCAGCAGCCACAGCGAGGCCGTCCACTGCGGATAGAGCAGCAAAACGCCAAACGCGATGCACACGGGCGACACCATAAACGGTAAAAACATCAGCGCGCGCAACCACGCCATTTGCCGTGCCGCCGCCGCATACAGCACGCCCAAAACCGTTGCCGCCACCACGGCTGCCGCAGAGAAACGGATGGTGTTCCACACTGCCGCCCACGTTTGCGCTTCCAGCAAGACTGCCCAAGAAGAGCCTGCCGATACCGCCTTGAGCCACACAGCAGCCAAAGGCAGCAGACAGCACACTGCCAACATGGCCAAAACTGTTGCCGTCAGCCATTTTTCCCAAGCCCATATCGGCGCACGAGGAGGCAAAGGCGAGACCGATTTATCCACAGCCACGCGCCTGCTCCAATACGCATACAAACCGCCTGCCGCCGCCGTAACCGCCAGCACCAGCCACACCAACACCGACGCACGCGCCATGTCCAACTCATACGCCACCAGCCGGTAGATTTCCACTTCCACCGTCGCAAAACGTTCGCCGCCGAGCAGCAAGGCGAGTCCGAAGCCTGAAAAACAATATAAAAACACCAGACACGCGCCGCCGGCAACCCACGCGCGTACCACCGGCCATTCGACCCAGACAAACCGCCGCCACGCGTCCGCGCCCAAAGATTGCGCCGACAGCAACCGCGCCTGCGGCACACGCACAAATCCCTGATACGCCGAGCGCACCAAAACCGGCAGGTTGAAAAACACGTTGCCGTAAATCAGCAGCCACGGTGTGTCCTGCCAACCTGCCGCCAGCATACCGTGTGCGCCAAACAAGGCCAGTACGCCCATGCCCGCAACCAAGGTCGGCATCACAAAAGGCAGCATCAGCAGGCGCAAAACCGTGCGCCGTCCGGCGAAGTCCATCCGTGCCAGCACCCACGCCGCAGGCACGCCCAAAGCCGTGACCAAGACGCAGGTCAAAACCGCCTGCGCCACCGTCCAGCCCAAGCGCAGGCGCATATAGTCATCAGCCACCACTTCCGCCCAAGCGCCTTCGCCGTCGTAAAACGCCAGCGACAGCAAAGGCGCGGCCACCATGACCGCCAAGAAACCCAAAGGCAGAAGCAACAGCGCACACCGCCGAATCCAAACCTGCATTGATGCGTACCCTAGAATAAAAGCGCCTATTTTAGCCCGAGTTCGGCATAGAAGGTGGTATTCCTGCCCTTGTTTTCAGACGGCCCGGGCAGCCTGACGGATAAAACTGCCGTTTCTTCAAATTTTCCAAACATTTACGAAATCTCTTCAAAAAGGCAACATAATTGGTTCGGCATTTTTGTTACAATGCCGCCGATTCAAAAAAACCAAATAAATCAACAATAAGGAAATATTATGACCGCTACACGTCCACAAACCTACGATGCCGTCGCGCGCGCGTTGCACTGGCTGACCGTACTCGGTTTCATCGGCATCCTCTCCACCATTACCGTTTGGACCATCTACGATGGCGAAGAATGGGTCAAATCGCTCTTCGGCGTGCATAAATCCATCGGTTTCATCACGCTGTTGGTAATTGCCGTGCGCATTGTTTGGGCTTTGCTCAATGCGTCCAAACGTCCTGCCGCCGACAGCTTTGCCGCCAAAGCAGGCCACCTTGCCCTTTACGTCCTCATGCTCGCCGTTCCCGTTATCGGCATGATCCGCCAATACGGCGGCGGCCGCGGTCCTTTGAAAGTCTTTGGTGTCGAAGTGATGCAGGGTTCGCCAGAGAAAATCGAATGGATGTCCAATCTCGGCAATATGGCGCACGGCAAACTCGGCTGGCTGCTCTTCGCGCTTGTCGCCGGCCACATTGTCATGGTTGTCGTCCACCGCATTCAAGGCCACGATGTTTTGTACCGCATGATCGGCCGCCGTTCTTAAGTGTAAAACGGTAAACAGCCAAGGCCGTCTGAAAACAGTTTGACCAAGCAAAAACTGTTTTCAGACGGCCTTTTTGTATTTGTGTTAATCTGCAAAAGTAGGGCAGGCATTTTGCCTGACGTTGTCTAAATACTGTAAACCATACCGAGAAACACCATGACTGCTCCCATTCTCGCCATCACATCCGGCGAACCGGCCGGTATCGGCCCCGACATCTGCCTCGATTTGGCTTTCGCCGACCTTCCTTGCCGCCCCGTTGTTTTGTGTGACAAAAACTTGTTGGCGCAAAGGGCCGAACAGCTCGGCAAATCCGTTATCCTGCGCGACTTCCAAGCCCAAGCGGCTGATCCGTTGCCCAAGGGCGAACTTGAAGTTCTGCATATTCCTTTAGATGCCGAGTGTCGGGTGGGCGAACTCAATCCTGCTAATGCCGCGTATGTGCTCCGACTGCTGGATACGGCGTATCAGGGCATTTCAGACGGCCTGTTTGCCGGTATGGTTACCGCGCCGCTGCATAAAGGCATCATCAACGATGCCCACGCAGACAACGGCTTTTTCAGCGGCCATACCGAATACCTCGCCGAAAAAAGCCATACCGAACAAGTCGTCATGATGTTGACCGGCGGCGGCCTGCGTGTGGCATTGGTCACCACCCATCTGCCGCTGAAAGACATTTCCGCCGCCATCACGAAGCCTTTAATCGAGTCAGTTGTCCGCATTCTTGAACACGACCTGCGCCATAAGTTCGGCATAGCCAATCCGGTCATCCTCGTTACCGGCCTCAATCCCCACGCCGGCGAAGGCGGCCATTTGGGACACGAAGAAATCGATACCATTATTCCGGCACTTCATGCCCTTCAGGCCGAAGGCATAGACGCACGCGGCCCTTATCCGGCCGATACCGTGTTCCAACCCTTCTTGCTCAAAGATGCCGATGCCGTCCTCGCCATGTATCACGACCAAGGGCTACCGGTGCTCAAATACGCCGGTTTTGGTGAAGGCGTGAACATCACCCTCGGCCTGCCCTTTATCCGCACTTCCGTCGACCATGGTACTGCCTTGAACTTGGCAGGCACAGGCAAAGCTGATTCCGGCAGTTTGATTACCGCTGTCCGCGCCGCGCTTGATATGGCGCACAATATGCAGAAGCAGGCCGTCTGAAGCGTGGAGGTTTAATCGTTTGCAGGCGTAATCTGTCCCCATAAAAGCATCATCAGAGAGCATCTGCCTGCCGATTTGATGAAGTCGATGGATGTTTGGACAATAATCAGCGTTTTATTTTAAAAACGATATAAAAAAGGCCGCCTGAAGACCCATGTTTTGGGTTTCAGACGGCCTTTTGGTTTTTTGGTTTACCAAATTTCAGACAAAGTTTCTTTGACTTTGGCCTTCACTTCCGCACCAAAGCGGCGGCTGAGCATTTTGCTGAAATCGTCTTGCGGCGTGTAGTTGACCAGATCGGGGGCTTTGACGACATCGCGGGCAACGCTGTAAATGCTGCCGAAGTCGTCAATCAGGCCGACCTGTTTGGCTTCTTTGCCGGTATAGATGCGGCCGCTGAAAACGTCGGGATACTGCTTGTCTTTCAACCTTGCGCCGCGGCCGAGTTTGACGGCTTTGATAAATTCTTGGTGGATATCGCCCAACATGCTTTCCCAAATTTGGGTTTGTGCTGGCGTTTCAGGCGTGAAAGGGTCGCCCATGCCTTTGTTGCTGCCGGCGGTTTTCAGACGGCGTTTGACACCGGCTTTGTCCATCAGGCCGGTAAAGTCGAAACCGCCGCCGATCACGCCGATGCTGCCGACAATACTGGAAGGGTCAGCGTAAATTTTGTCGGCTGCGGCGGCAATGTAGTAGCAGCCGGAAGCGCACATGTCTTCGGCAACGAGGTAGACAGGGATGTCTTTGTGTTCGGCTTTGAGGCGGCGGACTTCGTTAAAGGCCGTGTTGGACACGACAGGCGAACCGCCGGGGCTGTTGGCGCGGATGATGATGGCTTTGGCGTTGCCGTTGTTGTAGGCGGCTTCCATGCTGTCGCGCAGGATTTGGACTTGGTCGTCGATGTCGTTGCCGATTTCGCCGGTCAGGTCGATAACGGCGGTGTGTTCGCTGCGAGCTTGGATGCTCGTGGTTTTTCCTTCTTCTTCTGCGAAGCCAAAGATCAGGCTGAGGAAGATGAGGACGGCGACGCCGCGCCAGATATTGCGCCAAATGCGGGCGCGGCGTTGTTCTTGGTAGGCGGCAAGGAGGACTTCGCGCAGGGTGTTGCGCTCCCAGTTGTCAACGGGGGTGGAGGCTGAAGAGGGTGTGTTTTGGGCATCGCCTTCACGGTGGATTCGGTATTGCATGATGTGATGTGCTTTCGTGCAGGCCGTCTGAATGTTCAGACGGCCGTATCGGTTTTAGTTGATGGAATAGCCGCGCAGGTATTGCGTGCGCTCGCGGGTCATGCGGGTTTCACACTGCAGACGCAGGTATTCTGCTTGTGCGGCGCTGTCTGCGGACGCGGCGGCTTGTTGGCAGTTGAGTTTTTTGCTTTGAATCCAGGCGCGTTGCTCGCCGAGGATTTGTTGTTTGACATCGCTGTCTAAGCCGCCCCAGAGGTCGTTGATTTCGCCGTCCGCCTGACGGTTTTGCGCGCGCGCGTTGTCAAGTTCGCTTTGGCTGAGGCCGGGCGGCTCGTTGCGTTGGGTTTCATGGTCGGGGCGCAGGACTTCGTAATCTGAATCGTCGCCGTCATCGGTCAGGCCGGCAGCCTGGCTGGCGGCGTTGTTTTCCAGGATGTCTTGCGGATTGAGGGTGGGCGGTTCTTCCGTGTTTTGGTTTTGCAGCAGTTTGATGGCCTGCTCTTTGGACACAGGTTTGCCGTCTATCATGATGATGCTTTTCACGCCGTAGGGCAGCAGGGTGGCGGAAAGGGTTTGGGCGGTGGAACTCAGGGTATTGTCTTCGAAAACCGGTTTGCCGTCTTTGTCGGGGGTGTAGAGCAGGGTGGTGCTGAACGTGTTATTTTCAAAAGTCAGGTTGCTGCCCATCAGTTTTTGTTCGAGCATGTCGGACAACGGGGTGTTGCCGTAAATCAGCGGGCTGTTGTCTATGGCCGTTTTGAGGATGGTGTCGGGAATGCGGATTTTGAGGTTGGCGCGGCAGATGGCTTTGCCGTTGTCTTCGGTTTCTTTGGGGTCTTCAAGCAGGGTTTCTAATTCGAGGCCGGCGGCGATGATTTTATCGGCATCGACGAATTGGCGGTTGTCATTGCGGGCAAAGGAGCGCGCTTGTTGTTTGAGGGTGTCTTCGATGGTGGTACGGATGTTTTGCAGTGTGGCCGGTTGGGCGCAATCAAGTGCGGCTTTGGGCTCTTCTTTGCTGCATGCGGCAAGCAGAATCGTGCTTAAAATCAATACGGAAGCAGTTTTTTTGTACATGGGTACTCCTGAAGATGACGGCCTTTCAGACGGCCTGACGTGCTTATCATAACAAAAGCACTTGCAGCAAGTAAATGCGGCAAGTGCTTTTCTATGTCAGACGTATCAGCCTTTGATGACGCTGATGAAGCCGGAGAGGATGGCGGCGTTGAGCAAGTCAACGAAGAACGCACCCACCATAGGCACAATCAAGAAGGCTTTGTGAGACGGGCCAAAAGTTTGGGTAATGGACTGCATGTTGGCAACGGCAGTCGGGGTGGCACCCAAACCGAAGCCGCAGTGACCGGCTGCTAATACGGCAGAGTCGTAATCGCGACCCATGAAGACGTAGGTAACGAAAGTGGCGTACAGAATCATCACGACGGTTTGTACGGCCAAGATGATGGTTACAGGGCCTGCCAGACCGGTCAATTCCCACAGTTTCAGGTTCAGAAGAGCCATAGACAGGAAGAGGGACAGGGAGGCGTTACCGAATACGTCGATGGCACGGTCAAACATATTGACTTTGAAGGCGGCAGTCAGGACGTTGCGGATGACCACGCCTGCAAACAGACACCATACGAATTTAGGCAAGTCGAAGAAGGCTTTGTCGTAGCTGTCCACGATTTCGGCAAAAGCCAAACAGCCGGCAAACATAGCCAGGGTTTCGACAGCAGATTCGGCAGTAATCAGGCGGGTGCGCTGTGCTTGTTCGAAGATGTCGTCGGCAGCATCGTTGTCGTCGGATTTGGCAGTTTTGACGACAGGTTTACGGCCCATTTTGTTGATCAGACGGCGTGCAACAGGACCACCGATCAAACCGCCGAATACCAGACCGAAAGTGGCGGCAGCCATACCTAGGCCGGTTGCGCCGGTCAGGCCGAATTTGCTTTCAAAGTCAGGACCCCATGCGCCTGCAGTACCGTGACCGCCGGTCAGGGTAATCGAACCGGTAATCAGGCCAATCAACGGATCCAAGCCCAATGCGCTCGCCAAGCCGACACCGACAAAGTTTTGGACGATGATGAATGCACCCACCACGGCGGTAAAGATAACCAAAGGCAAACCGCCCGCTTTCAAACGGGAGAAGTCGGCGCTCAAACCGATGGATGTGAAGAAGATGAGCATGAACGCATCTTGCAGCGGTTTTTCAAATTTGAAGCTGACGCCGTAGGCTTCGTGCAGGGCGAACAGGACGATAGCGGCAATCAAACCGCCGGCGACCGGCTCGGGAATATTGAAGTCTCTTAAGAATTTGATTTTTTGAACCAGAAATTTACCAACCAGCAACACGAGCGTGGCGGCAATCAGTGTGTAATAACTGTTGAATTCCCATTCCATGTTGTTTCACCTCCTAGAAATGTTTTTCCGAGTATCCGTTTTCGTTCCGGATGTAGTGTGTTTCAACGCTTGGCGTTATCCGCCGAGTGTCATGGTATTGATGCGCGGACAAGGTGTTTTCAGAAAGAAATGAAAACGATGACGTGTCCGTGAAAAATAACTGGCAAATATTAGGGGAATAGTTAAAGATTGTCAAAAAATGCGAGTGTAAATCTTTTCAGACAGCCTTTTGCCCGATGGCATGGTGCGTTTCGCGGCGCCATTGTTCTAATAGGGATGTTAAAGATTCGGCCGAAGTGTGGCCGTTGCTGATGGCGGCCTGCAGCCAGTAGCAGGCGGTCGGAACATGACAGCCGACGCCTTGTCCGTGATAGTAAAAACAGGCGAGGTGGTATTGGGCGGAAGGATGGTTTTGTTCGGCAGCGATGGCGTACCAGTGTGCAGCCGACCGAGGGTCTTGCGCCGTACCGAGGCCGTAATGGTAGATGCGGCCTAAGGCTGCCGCCGCGTTTTTATGGTGGAACTCGGCAGCTTCCATGTAATTCTTGCGTGCGGCATTGTAGTCGGCGGGACGGCCGATGGCGTGGGCTTGTGTTTCCGCCAAACGGTATGTAGTCTCGGTTTGTTGCTGTTGCAGGGCGGCAGTTTTGATTTGTTCGTATTGTTGCGGATGGTACAGCGCGGCGTCGCTAATGAGTTTTTGCGCGGCGGCGGCAGAACCCAGCGCGGCGGCACGGTGGTAGTAATCATGCGCAATATGGTTGTCGGCTTTGATGCCGAGGCCATAGCGGTAGAGGTCGCCCATGATTTTCAGGGCTTCGGGATGGTCTTTCTCGGCGGCGACTTTGGCATAGCGCGCCGCTTGGAACGGATCACGTTCGGAAAGTTCGCCGGTCAGGGCGTATTGGGCCAGCTTGGCCTGTGCTTCCGCTTGCTCCTTATCGGCGGCACGACGATACCATTCTAAGGCTTCGGGTTTGCGTTGGGCGGCAAGAAGGTCGGCCAGCAGGGTTTGTGCGGCGATGTGGCCGGCTTGCGCGGCTTGTTCGAGGTATTGTTCGGCTTGTGCGTGGTTGGGGCTGATGCCTGTGCCGTAGAAGTAGATTTGACCGAGTTGCCAGCAGGCTGCAGTCACGCCGAGCGCGGCCGCTTTTTCGTATTGTTCGATGGCAGTTGCAACGTCGCCTTGTCGTTGATGATGGCGTGCCAGATGGTAATATGCAGGCGCGGCATATCGGGCGGCGGCAAGCTCTGCCCAGTAGAGCGATTGTGGATCGTTGCGTTGCGCATGGTAACGCATGAGGATTAATTGGGCTTCAAGATGACCTTGCTCACCCAGCCAGGCGTATTCGTTAAGAAGCTGTCCGGTCGGGGTGCCGTTGCGTTCGCGTTGTTGCAGCAGGATAAAGAGTGCCTTGGGATGGCGTTGGGCTGCGGCGGCTTCCAGCCATGGAAGTGCCTGCTCCGGATGACCGTTTTGCAGCAGATGATTGCCCAATACAAAAGCAGCTTCCGTATATCCCTGCTCTGCGGCCTGTTGCAGCAGGGGCAGGGCTTGGGCGGTATTGGATTGTTCCAAAAGGGCGGCGGCTTGCCGGTAGAGGATATCAGGAGCGACGGTCATGGTTTGCGGGCGGGTATAAAGTGGAAGACGGATGCTGCGGCATATGGGCGGCGATACCGGTTGAGGGCTTTGTAAAAATATTGCTCGGCATAGTTTTGCAGAGTGTATTGCCTTGCTGGCTTATCTGTAGGATGTTTGGCTTGTTATATTGTTTTGCCTGGGAGTACATCCATATTTTGTGTGTTACAAAGGGCTCAGGTTGAGTCGGTATGCGCTCATGACAGCTCGGTCATTATACTGTTTTTGTAATTTATTGTTAATGATAAATGCAGGTTTTTGTGTTTTATTTACATGGCAGTAGCTAAGGTATTGATTGCTTCAGGCCGTCTGAAATGTTTTCAGACGGCCTGAACTTTCTTTCGCTAAGTCAGGTTGTTGGTGTGGAAGAGTCGGAGGTTTTTTTGTTGGGGAAAAACACCTGACTGTAGAAGTTGCCGTTAATTTGGGTCACGTTGAGGTGGTACATTCGGTAGGCATGGAACAGCTCTTTGTCAGGCGGTGTCGGATGATTCCAAAATTCTGCCAAGGTATTTTGGTCAGTAATGCCGGGAATATCATAATAGGCACGACCGAGCACTTTGACAGGCATATTGTGAATCAGTCCGGACAGGCCGCTGGTGCTGTTGATGGTAACCATGCCGAGACCATGGCGCAGGAAAACGGGCAGGGGGACATCATGGACGTAAGTCACGCGGCCTTTGAGTTCGGGGTGTTCTTTGATAAAGCGTTTAATGTCGCGCCAGTAGTCGATAAAGCCGCGGTCCATCGGATGATGTTTGATGATGATGTTGGTATCGGCAGGCGCGTGTTCGGCAAATGAACTCAAAACATGGAGCAGGAAGCTGCGGACGCTGGGAAAGTCGCAATGGATACGGACTTGGCTGTCGTTAAATACCTGCAAGGGAACAATAAAAAACTTGCCGTATTTGCCTGCTTCCACACGTTTGGCGATTTGGATGTCTTCAATATAGTAGTTCAAACGCTTGAGGATGGAGAGCGACCACAGTTTGAGATAATGGCTGGCATTGGGTGCGCGGTGGTGGATGTAGTCGGGGTATTTGCGTGGATTACGGAATAATTCGATATAGTAACGGATGGCGTTTTTTGCCATGGGCGTAAAACCGCCGCGTACCGGCGTTGGTGCTTTATATTCTTGCTGGGCAAGCTTAGGGAATTGTTCAAGAAAAAAGTCAGCACGGCGCGGCAATGGGGAGAATGCGTTGACGCCGTCTTTTTCTAAGGTGATGTAGTAGGGGCGGAAATAGCCTTCTTCAAACGCCCAGAAACTGGCTTGGTTTTCGTTTGCAATTCGTTTTGCAATGACGTGATAAGGGCGTGTGTCGCCAAAGCAGACAACCGCCTGGATGTGATGTTGAACAATATATTCTTGCAAAAATTCAGGAAAGGCCTCGTAGTCGTCGTTAAAAACAACGGTATGCGCTTGAGTGGGCGGATAAAAATAGTCGTCGCCTGCATTAAAGTTGAATTTATGTACTGTTTTGCCGTTTGCAGTCAGCCAGTCGGCAAGGCGCAGAAAAAAATCGCCGACAGGGCCTTGAAGCAGCAGGATATTTTCTGCGCTTTCAAGCAGGTTTTGCAGGTTGTTTTTGAGGACAGTCTGTTTCATGTCGCAATGTGGTTTTGTTTTTTATGTAATAGTTTTAGGTTGAACTTTAAAGCATACGCCAAGAGAATTAACGATGCAAAGGCAATAATGCCGCAACAGAGGCAAACTTATGACGTATTGTTAATTTAGATGGCGTTTATTTGAAAGATCGATATAGTTGTTTGATTTTACATAATTTTTTAGCAAAGTACCCGCGATGTAATCCGTTGTTGTTTTTTTGCATATTTTTTTGACGTATCAGGATTTGGGCTGCGGTTTCCGCATTGATGGCCTGATGGGTTTCGGGGTGGATGTAGTCGGGGTAGTGGATGAGCGTGCCGGCAATCAGCTGCCAAAGCTCAAGCCTGCGGCTGCGGCGCGGAATGGGCAGCAGATCTCGGGTAAGCCCCCAACCAGCGTAAAAAGGCAGGCCGTAGCAGCTGACTTTTTTGCCGCGCAACAAGGCTTCAAAACCGGTCAGCGAAGTCATGGTATGTACTTCGTCTGCGTATTGGAGACAGGTCAGGATATCGGCTTGCTCGGCGGTTTGGTCTGCATATCGCGCCGTATCTTCAGGGGAAATATGGCCGATGCGGTTACCGCTGACTACATCGGGATGCGGTTTGTAGATGATATAGGCATCGGGATTGCGTTCGCGCACGGTACGGAGCAAATCCAGATTGCGATAGATTTGGGGCGAACCATAGCGGATAGACGCATCATCTTCAACCTGGCCGGGAACGAGGATCACGGTTTTGTCGGTTGATGGAGCGGTAAAGTTTGAGCTGCCGACGTTGTATTTGCTGATGTGGTTTTCGGTCAGCATTTTTTGCAGCTTTAAGGCCGTCTGAAAGTCTTGATCGTCGAAGTTTTGGTTTTGCAAGATGTGTTCAAGACGGGACGGGGTTTCGGCATTGAAATAAATGCCCATATCGTCGGTAACGAGCGACAGCGGCGGCACTAAGTTGGAGCCGAGTCCAACCGAGCGGATAAAGCCGTCTTCCATGCGCAGCAGGGGGATGTTGTGTTGTTTGGCAAAACGGACGATGGCCTCTTTGCCGTTGCCCCAGGCAAGGATGCGTGCATCGTCGGACAGTTTGACCCCGGCCAGTTTTTGGGTGGAAGAGATAAATTTCAGACGGCAAGAGGGTACGTTAAAGAACGGTTTGGCAACCGCGCGTTTCCATAAAGACATACCGACGCAATACAACTCGCCACGCAATTTGTCGTTTTTGCGTTTGACCGTCGCCAGATAGTCGATGACATCAAAGAGGCTGCCTGCTTCGCCGGTATTGGGGTTGAGGTAGCGGCTGTATTGCAGATAGGCTGCGGCGAAGAGTTGCAGCAAGTTGCGGGGGGCGCGGCGTTGGGTTTGAACAAGGCTGTCGATTTTTGGATGGCGGTCGTCGCTTACGCCCCATCCGGCATACCACGACAGGCCGAAGGTGGTCAGCGGTTTACCGCACAAAAGCGCCTCAAAACCCATTTGCGAGGTAACGCAATAAACTTTATCGACGTTTTGCAACAAGGAAATCGGATTGATGTCTTCTGCCAAAAGATGGACGCGGTGTTGCTGCGCCAGTTGGGTCAGATAGCCTTGTTTTTTGCCGCACAAAACATCGGGATGGGTTTTTACCCAGATATCGGCTTGCGGGTTTTCATTTAAGGCCGTCTGAAACATCAATTCAAACGTAGAGGCGTCTGCGCCGCCATATTGGATGGCCATATCGCCGAAGGTTTGGTCGATGATGAGGACGGTTTCAGGCTTGGATGGGGAACGTAAAGGATGATCGTCTGAAAGTTCGGGCGCGTGGTTGTATTTGGACAGGTGGTGTTGTAGGATGAAATCCATCGCCTGCTGCGCCTGAGCCAAGGTTTTAGACGGCATGGTATCGGCGGCAAGAATCAGTTGTTCCAAACGCGAAGGACGGGTGGTGTCGTAGTAGATACCGATATCGTCATAGACGATGGAGTAGGGCGGATAACCGGCGACCCCTAGTCCGACTGAACGTAAAAAGCCGTCTTCCAAAGCAATAAAGGGAAGCTGGTGTTCGGCAGCAAACGCACGCGCTTTGTGTGTCGTCGGGCGCAAACCCCAGCCGACCACAGCCTCTGCTCCTTTTCCGTCTTTGCAGATATGAAACTCGGGCAATAGGGTGGAGAGATGGGGGATTTTGCGAATGCCGCGAGAGGGGATGTAGGCGTTTTTCACAATGCGTTTTCGTCGATTATTGTTATTAATGGATTGTAGGCCGTCTGAAAAGAGGAGCATTCTTGCAGACGGCCTGAATTATTTTTAAAACTTTTTAAAACGTTACCGCTTCGGCCAATACTTTGCCGGCCAAGTCTTTAGGCGACAGGTTCGGCTCGCCTTGCAACGGCCAGTCGATGCCGACGGTCGGATCATTCCAAATCAGCGAGTGTTCGGCTTTGGGGTTGTAATAGTCTGTACATTTATAGACGAACTCGGCTTCATCGCTCAGTACATAGAAGCCGTGTGCGAAACCTTCGGGTACCCACAGTTGGCGTTTGTTTTCTGCGGACAGAATCTCGCCCACCCATTTGCCGAAAGTGGGGGAGTCTTTACGCATGTCGACGGCTACGTCGAATACTTCGCCGACAACCACGCGTACGAGTTTGCCTTGTGTGTTTTCAGTTTGATAGTGCAGGCCGCGCAATACGCCTTTGCCGGATTTGGAGTGGTTTTCCTGCACGAAGGTGCGTTCGCAGACTTGGGTCTTGAACCACTCGTCGCGGAAGGTTTCCATAAAAAAGCCGCGCGCGTCGCCGAAGACTTGCGGCTCAAGCAGTTTTACGTCAGGAATGGCAGTATCAATGATGTTCATCGTTTTATCTTTCATCTAAAGGCCGTCTGAAAAGTTTCAGACGGCCTCAAACATTATTTTTTCAACAGGCGCAGCAAATATTGGCCGTATTGGTTTTTTGCCATCGGGCGCGCCAGCTCTTCCAGTTTTTCATCGGAAAGCCAACCGTTGCGCCAAGCGATTTCTTCCAGGCAGGCGATTTGCAGGTCTTGGATGTTTTGCACGGTTTGGACGAATGAAGCGGCTTCGTGCAGGCTCTCGTGGGTGCCGGTGTCTAACCATGCGAAACCGCGTCCCAAAAGTTGTACTGACAATGAACCGTCTTCCAAATACATTTGGTTGAGGTCGGAAATTTCCAATTCGCCGCGGGAGGACGGTTTGATTTGTTTGGCGAACTCGACGACGTGTCGGTCGTAGAAGTACAAGCCGGTTACCGCCCAATCGGATTTGGGCTGTTGCGGTTTCTCTTCGATAGACAGGGCGTTGAAGTTGTCGTCGAATTCAACCACGCCGAAACGCTCGGGGTCTTTGACTTGATAACCGAATACGGTTGCGCCGTGGGTCTTGGCGGCGGCTTGTTTCAATGTTTGCGTAAATGATTGGCCGTAGAAAATATTGTCGCCCAAAACCAAGCAGACATTGTCATTACTGATAAATTCTTCGCCGATGATAAATGCCTGTGCCAAGCCGTCCGGACTGGGTTGCACGGCGTAACTGATGGAAATGCCGAAATCGCTACCGTCACCGAGCAGGCGTTTGAAAGAGGCGTTGTCTTCGGGCGTGGTAATCACCAAAATATCGCGGATTCCTGCCAGCATCAATACGGACAGGGGATAGTAAATCATGGGCTTGTCGTACACAGGCAGCAGTTGTTTGGATACGCCGCGCGTGATGGGGTAGAGGCGCGTGCCGCTGCCTCCGGCAAGGATAATGCCTTTCATGGGTTTTCTCCTGAGTAGTGTGTGTTTGCGTGATTTTCAGACGGCCTAATATGGGAACAGACCGTCTGAAAACTTATTTTCCGGTGCCTAAACGTTCCAAACGATAGCTGCCGTTCAATACGTTTTGCCACCAGGTTTTGTTGTCCAAATACCATTGTACTGTTTTGCGGATACCGGATTCGAATGTTTCCTGCGGTTTCCAGCCCAGCTCCCTGCCGATTTTGGCTGCGTCGATGGCGTAGCGCACGTCATGGCCGGGGCGGTCTTGTACGAAAGTAATCAAATCTTCATAACGTGCCACACCGGCCGGTTTTTCAGGAACAAGCTCTTCCAGCAGGGCGCAGATGGTTTTGACGACTTCAATATTGGCTTTTTCATTGTGGCCACCAATATTGTAGGTTTCGCCGACAACACCTTCGGTAACAACCTGATACAGCGCGCGCGCGTGGTCTTCGACAAACAGCCAGTCGCGGATTTGCATACCGTCGCCGTACACAGGCAGCGGTTTGCCATCGAGCGCGTTCAGAATCATCAAAGGAATGAGTTTTTCCGGGAAATGGTACGGACCGTAGTTGTTGGAGCAGTTGGTTACGATGGTCGGCAAACCGTAAGTACGCAACCATGCGCGGACGAGGTGGTCGCTGGATGCTTTGGAGGCAGAGTAGGGGCTGGACGGCGCGTATGGTGTGGTCTCAGTAAACAAATCGTCTGTGCCGTGCAAATCTCCATAGACTTCATCGGTAGAAATATGGTGGAAGCGGAAGGCTTCGCGTTTTTCAGACGGCATTTGTTGCCAGTAGGCGCGGGCCGCTTCAAGCAGATTGAATGTGCCGACGATATTGGTTTGGATAAACTCGCCTGCCGAATCGATAGAGCGGTCGACATGGCTTTCCGCAGCCAAGTGCATCACGGCATCAGGCTGGTGTTGTGCGAATACGCGGTCGAGTTCGGCGCGGTCGCAAATATCCACTTGCTCAAAAGCATAGCGAGGATTATTGGCTACCTCGGTCAAAGATTCCAAATTGCCGGCATAAGTCAGCTTATCGACATTGACGACAGAGTCTTGGGTGTTTTGGATAATATGACGGACAACGGCAGAACCGATAAAGCCCGCACCGCCGGTAACAAGGATTTTTTTCATAAGTTTCAGAGGATAGTCAAAATGATATAAACGGATTATAGCAGACAGAAAGTGTGTTTTTCAGATAAAGAGGCCGTCTGAAAACATCTCTTTCAGACGGCCTGTATCAGGTCAACTTAATCGTCGTAGCCATTTGGGTTGTTGCTGACCCAACGCCATGAGTCTTCCATCATCTGCGCCAAATCACGCTTGGTTTCCCAACCGGTTTGCGTTTTGGTGTAGGCAGGGTCGGCGTAACAAACAGCAATATCACCAGGGCGACGGTCTTTAATTCGATAAGGAATTTTCAGGCCTGAAGCAGCTTCAAAGGCTTTGATCATATCTAGTACGGAATAGCCGTTACCTGTACCTAAATTGAATATATGTACGCCGGACTTGGTTGAATGGCTTTGCATAGCTCTCAAATGGCCATCAGCTAGATCAACAACATGGATATAATCACGTACACCTGTACCATCAGGGGTGGGGTAGTCGTTTCCGAATACTGACAACTCTGTCAGTTTACCCGAAGCGACTTGGCAGATATACGGTAAGAGATTATTTGGAATACCATTGGGGTATTCTCCGATTAAACCACTTTTGTGTGCGCCTACAGGATTGAAATAGCGTAGCAGAATCACGCTCCAGCGTGGGTCAGCTTTTTGAATATCAGTCAAAATACGTTCAACCATATATTTTGATGTGCCGTAAGGATTGGTTGTACCTCCTACTGGCATATCTTCGGTAATCGGCGTGCGAGCAGGGTCACCATATACTGTAGCAGATGAGCTAAATACAATACTGAATACTCCTGCCTTAGCCATTTCTTCTGCCAAAATCAAGCTACCCGACACGTTGTAATCGTAATATTTCATAGGTAGTGTATTGCTTTCTCCTACCGCTTTCAAACCGGCAAAGTGCATCACAGTTTGGATTTTATGTTCGGCAAAAATCTTTTGCAGTATAGCACGATCTCGGATATCTCCTTGATAAAAAGGAATATCCTTGCCAGTGATTTTTTTTAGACGCGGCAGAATGTTGATACTGGAATTGCACAGATTGTCGAGAATTACAACATCATAGCCCGCTTCAATCAGCGAAATAGCGGTATGAGAACCGATAAAACCGGTACCGCCGGTGATAAGAATAGTCATTGGTTTTCCTTAATTAAAATTGTGTCTGGAAGTCGTGAAACCGGTTGGCTGAAAATACAAACGCTTTCAGATGATCTGGTGTAAGTGTTGTCAAAGAGGGATTGCTTTATTTGGATATTGTATATTTAGTTACCTGAAAAGTAAAAAAATATGGGATAATCACAGTGTTATGCACAGGGTGCAAAGCGTTATCATTTCAATTTTAATAAAAGGATCTTACCATGTCAGTATCTAACGAAGTTTTGGCGTTGATTTCACAAGTTGCACAAAAACAAGTGTCAGCAAATGAAGAATTGTTGTCTACAGGACTTATTGATTCTGTGAGCGCAATGGATTTGGTTATGGCCATCAAACAAAAATTTGATGTTGATTTGCCGTTTGAGCAACTGGTTGATATTTTGGCAAACTCAGCCAATATCATTCAATATGTTGAAAATAATTACAAAGGCTAAATCATGAAACAATTAAATGAATTCCAAAATCTTGATGATTTTTTGGAATACCGTTTCAGCCAAACTTCGGGAAAAGCGTTAGTTAATGATACTCAGGAATGTTCTTGGGAAGAGTTGCGTGTAAAAATAGCCGCATTTATCGAGGCTTACAAAAGCATAGCAGATATTACCAAAAACATTCCTTTAGTGTTGCACGGCCATAAAGAAATTGATTTTGCAGTGGCAATTTATGCCTGCTTATTAAACAAAATCCCTTTTATTCCGGTGGATAGTATTTATCCTGAAAGCCGTCTGAACAATATCTGCCAACTGTCGAAAGCACGCTTTGTGTACCGTTCGGCAACGCAAACTTTTGAAAAGCAGACTGACGAAGAAGTAGAGCTGGCTGAAAAAGATTTGGCTTACATCATGTTTACTTCAGGAACAACCGGTGCACCTAAGGGGGTGCAAATCGGTCGTGAAGCTGTATTCAACCTGATGAAATGGATGAAAGAGCAGCTTAATTTAGCCGCACCTAATGTGTTTATGAATCAGGCTCCGTTTGCGTTTGATTTGTCAATGTATGAAATCTTTGGCAACTTGGCTTACGGTGGTTGCATTGTCATGAACAGTCGTGATGCTATTTCTAATCCTGCCACCTGGATTGATTTTTTGGCCAAACAACAAATTACTACTTGGGTTTCCACGCCTTCTTTTGCCATGCAGCAGCTGCTTAACCCTAAATGTAGTCAGGCTACTTTACCGAGTTTGAAAGAATTTTTGTTCTGTGGCGAAAAACTTGGCAAACCAGTAGTAAATATGATTTTTCAAAAATTTCCCGGTGTCCGTGTTATCAATACCTATGGTCCGACTGAAGCTACTGTAGCAACAACTTACGTTGATATTACGTCTGATATGCTGGCGGCAGAAGAAGAGTTGCCTGTAGGCGTTGCCGTGCTTAATTCCAAATTAGAGATTGTTGACGAAGAGATTTGGATTAGCGGTAACCATGTAATGCGTGGCTATCTGAACAACGAAACTGAAAATGCTAAACGCTTGGTAGTACACAGTGCAGATAACCGTACTTATAAAACAGGTGACTACGGTTTTGAAAAAAATGGATTATTCTATGTACAAGGCCGTAAAGACGAGCAGATTAAGCTCAATGGCTACCGTATCGAACTTTCAGAAATTGAAGAAAAAATCCTTAACCTTAAGGAATTTGCCTTTGATAATGTGGCAGTAGTGGCGTTGAAGCGCAACACAGGCGCAGTATTGCGTTTGGTGTGTTTCTATACAGCCAAGCAAAGTGCAGATACTCAGGCGATCAAAGACGCATTAGTACAAAATTTACCGTCTTACATGATGCCGTCTGAATTTATTCACATTGATGAAATTCCAGTCAGCACCAACCACAAAACCGACAAAAAAGCATTGTTGGAAAAATATCAGCAGGGTTTATAAAATGGATTTATATAAAATTCAGCAAAACATCTTACGAAAAGCCAAGATTGATCCTCAAAAGGTTAACGCTTGGATTTATAACAATCAAAGTATAGTGTTTGATTTTCTGTTGAACGACTATTTTGTCAGCGTCAGTTATACGGTAGTAGGACAAACCTTTAACTTTATTGAGCGTAATAAGAGCAAGGTTTCTAAAATTTCTATTTTCCCAAAATTCCTGAAATATATTTCAGAAGTCTATGGAAGTTACCCACAATCGGTTAATCAAGAAAAGACAGTATTGTCTTTTAAATTTGCTGAAGCCGATTGGGCAAAAATTGAGGATAAATTTAGTGAGATTTTAGAAGTTACTTCCATTTATCTTGGCAGCGAATTGTGTTACATCCTGAATGTTGAAAAAAATAAAGGCATTAATTTAGCCGAGTATTTGGATAAGCCGGAAATTGAATACATTGGTGTCAAAGGCGACAGTAATGAGTTTTTCCTAAGCTATGCTCGGAATCATGGTCTAAGTGATTATGTTTATGAGCTAAATAATAGAGGCTTTTTAGCTGTTGAACACAAAATGGGTGTAAGTGTGTTCCGTCGTGTGAACAAGCACAGTTATAAAGATCTTTTGGCTTATTTCCCAGACTCTTTCCATGAGTTGGAAAATGTTATTTATACTGTTGAAGCACCGAAAGTATTAAGTGCCAACAAGAAAAACGTATTGGTGTTGTTCTCTTATACCAATAAGAGCAATGAGAATATGGTTGACCGTTATTATAGCCACCCATTTCCATTTATCAGCAACAGTATCATGCCAAATACTTATATCATCCGTATGGCTGATGTATCAGACGCGTTTGGCAGTCACGGTTTGAATACAAAGTTTGATGAAAATATCGAAGACAATATCCAGCGTTTCATTAAGAGCCTGATGAGTATTTATGGCGTAGATAAGAAAAACGTAGTCATTTGCGGTGCATCATCAGGCGGTACTGGGGCGGTATATCACGGCTTAATTGGTGGGTACAAAACCTTTGCAATCGACCCATTTTTGGGCAACCATAAATACTATGGTGGCAAAGATCCATTGTATCTGCACTCTATCCGTACGCCGATTTTGGAGACTTTCAAAAAGCTACCAGATGTAATTGATCATAACCTTGAAAATCAAGTGGTCATTTCATCGGCTAAAGTATCAGAGTTTTATCCGGATATTAAAGAGCTGAAAGAAGCATTGCCTACGATTGTATTATGTGAGTTTGACTTTGAAAAAATTCAAAAGCACATAGATTTTTCAGGAAATACAGTATTCTTGTCCAATACCATTATCAATAATTTGCTGTTGGACATCCATATCACTGATTCGGACATTAATCTGAACTAAATGCGAAGTAAATAGACAGTAAGTTTAAAATTTACTGTCTATTTTTTTAATATTTGAACCATATTTATCATGTTTGGGGAATGTAATGTTAGGTAAAACGACTGAAGAATTTCAGCAAGAAATTCTTAAAAGTATCAAATTAAAGAATACGTCTGTTGATGTTTATTATCAGCAGAATGTGTACTGCAATTTCAAATCTGACCGTGAAACCCCATTTTCTGTCAGCTTAAATTTGAATTGGCAGAAGATTTTCCTGTTTTATCGTAATAAAAGTGAGATAAATAATATCGGAGAAATGTTTCCAAACTTCAGTTTATCTAAGCAGGATGGAGATAATGTATACATTTATGATGTCAGTGCTTTGGATTTTGCCCAAACCTGTGCGGTCTTTATCAAATTGGCCGAACGTGCGGAACAATATTTTTCTGAACGTCCAGTAGTTAACAGCCGCAAAAAAGAAGTGATGTCAGGTAATTATATTGACACCTCCGGAAATAAAATTACTGCACCTGATAATCTGCGAAACTGTCATTTCCAATTTCTAGGAGGAGGTGGGAATGAAGTTGTTATCCACCCTAATGCAAACTTGCGTAATGTATTTTTGGAATTTTTAGGTAAGGACAGCAAAGTCTATATTGGAGAAAATGTTTCTATGCAAGGCCAATGGTGTTTGGGAGTAGGCTGTACGATTAACATCGGCAGTAAAACTACCAGTACCAATCCGGTTTATATTACTGTTGCCGAACATACAACCTTGTCCATTGGTGAAGATTGTATGTTTGCCACTAATAATCAAATCCGTACTGATGATGCACACCCGATTTATGATGTTCATACTGGAAAACGTTTAAATGTTTCTAAAGACATTACCATTGGAGACAGAGTGTGGGTAGCCTATGGCGCAACAATTTGGGGTGGTACAAAGATTGGTAGCGGTAGTATTGTTGGTGCATTTTCGGTAGTGAAAAAACAGTTTCCTAATAACTGCGTTATTGCAGGAGTGCCGGCTAAAGTTATACGCAAAGATGTATTTTGGGAACGCAATAATGTTTTATATACAGATATAGATGAAGGTAAGGATTTGACAGAAATGAATCATGTTACCTATATCAATTCAACAGTAGAACTTGATTAGTGAATCTAATAGTAAAGGCCGTCTGAAAACATAAAAGTTTTCAGACGGCCTTTTTTAAGATAAGACAGAGATTACTCTAAACAAGCCAATTGTTTTTTCAGACACTCAGCCTGTAATACCTTGTCACCTTTAGCTTCGGCTATTTCAGCTGCCAGCTTCCAATATGCTGCTGTATCTTGTAGAGAGAGACTGTCAAAATAACGTTGTGCTGCCTGATGATTTTTCAGACGGCATAAAGCAGTTGTATAAAGATACATCGTTTCCGGTGAGGTTTGTGCAAAATCAGCCAATATTTTGGTGACAGACTCCCAATCTTGGTTTTGAGCAAGTTTTTCAGCTTCATACAAGGCCAAAGATGGATTCTCAGGATATTTTTGGCGCAGTTGAGCCAAGAGATATCCTTCGCCGTCAGTGTTGCCGGTGGCGTACATTTTTTTCAGATAATCGACTGTTAAATCTTCAGGAATTAAGAGCAGATTTTCTTCAAAGGCACGGTTAAGCTGGGTAAATAGTTTTTCAGAATCACCGCGTAATTTTGCCAGTCTTGCAATGGCGATACGGCAACTTGGATCATTCTGAGTATGTTTTTCAAAAGCAACCAAATACTGATGCGCGCCTTGTAAGTTACCAAGTTTCATGCAGAGGTAAGAAGCCAATAGCTCGGGTTTGAGATAACCTTTTGTGCGATCATCCAAGCTATCAATATACGTTTTCAGTAAAGCTAATGCTACAAAATAATTCTGCTCCGATAGCTTTTGTGCTACGGCTAACAAAGGTTGATATGAATCGGGTAAGTCTGTACCTATCCGGGCAAACAGTTTTTCAGACGGCCTTTTTGCTTGATGAAACGAGGCTGCAAGTAATGCTATAAGTAAATCATTTTGCGTTCCTATATGCTCGTTTTCAGCAAAAAATTCCGCCCCTTTAACGGCATTACCGATATATAAGTCCATTTTCGCATTCCAGTAACCTGCGGTATCGGGATAATCAGGTAACAGGTTTTGCAAAGTATCAAACTGTTTGCTCTCAAATAAAGCGTTCAGATAACGATGGCGATAATCAGTTGTTTCTTCCGCATT
Source organism: Neisseria sp. P0016.S008 (assembly GCF_051957775.1). Lineage (NCBI taxonomy): Bacteria > Pseudomonadati > Pseudomonadota > Betaproteobacteria > Neisseriales > Neisseriaceae > Neisseria > Neisseria sp. P0016.S008. The sequence goes on along the minus strand of NZ_JBQCWB010000003.1, from coordinate 278,655 downwards.
CAGACGGCCTGTATCAAGCAGAGTTTGAATACGGCTTGCAGCCAAGTCCCATGCCTGATGATTTTCTGCTTGCTCAATCATATCGACCAGAATCGGTAGATTGTCGACAGTTTCGGCATGATCAAGGGCGATAATAGCTTGATACACACGTTCGCAGTTACCACCTTTTTGAAATGGGAAGGTAGCACGGATACGTTCAAGATATTTTGGTTTTAAACCCGTTTTGAGAATATTTTCTAGTTCATTAAATGTTTCTTGTTCAGTTAACGTGACTGGCCCAAAGCCAGAACTTTCATAGTCAAACCATCCCCTTTGGAGGGTATGGGCTCCAGAGAAAAATTCTTGTTGATCAAATTGATAATAGATAATAGATTTATTCAGATATGCCATATCAAAGGCTACAGAGGAATAGTCAGTAATTAAAATTGATGATTGGCCAAATAAGGTTTGTATACTTTCTATAGCACTTGATCCTTTCCAAACCTGAATGTAATTAGGAATATCAAAGAAGTCTAAATAAGGCTCAATATTTGGGTGTGGAGCAAATATAACTTCATAGTTAAACTTTTCTGCTAATTGTCTTAAATTTATAGAGTGCAAAAAATTAAACCAATGTTGTGCATAGGAAGTTTTCATAAAATCACTATTTAACGCACGTGTGTTGCTACCGCGACCAATATTTTGTCCTACAATATTGTTTCTCCAAGTAGGCATAATTAGGATTTTTCTACTTTGATCAATATTTTTTGATACTAAACTATCATAACGAGGAAAGCCTGCTAACACTGTTTCTTTTTTTGTTAGCTTATAGCGGCTAGGGTTAGCTATGATTGTTTGATATTCAGGGGTGGCAGTAGTAATAAAACAATGTAGATTAGTTTTAGTATTGAACCATGCAGAAAGGTCGTTTTGGGTGACTCCATGTTGAAGGAAGACAAATTTTTTGCTGTGTTCGTATAAATCCCCAAAATAATTGTTGATGTGTTTTTCCAAATGACTGGAAATGATTTTTTCAGCTTTACGCAAACGTTGTTCATATTCACTACCGCCGAATTCTACAAGTTTGAAGCCCTCCTGTTCGAGACGGTTCCAGTCTGGGGCAGTTCTGTTAAGTACGAAATAGCAAGTTTGCTCTGGGTGGTTCTGCATCATATAACGATAAAAATGCTCGGCGTTGTCGTCAGCTTTAGTTTCCCTATCCATTAAGAGCCAGCTGCCGTCTGAAAGGTATTTTTCAGACGGCGTAAATAAACCGATAAGTTCATTTAATGCAATGCCGTGCATAAAGGTTTTACCTTTAATCGAAATCCGCATTGCTTTTTTGTTTAGTAGGATATTAATTTTGGCGTTGTCTGCAACATCACCATAGGGAACCCACAAACGTTTTTCGTAAACAAATAATTGTTCATTTAGCTTATTGACCACGCTTTTTGCATAGGCGGGAATAAGCTCATGCCCATCGGCCTGTACAGAATATGGCTGGTCAAAATAGGTAAAATAGCTGATAAGGAACTGTTTGCGTTCACGATCAATGTTTTCAATATAGGCGATTTGGAATGGCGGCTCGCTCTGTTTGAACATTCCAAGCATACCAACCTTATGGAATAGCCATACTCCTGCTAAGCCAAATTCCATAATATTTTTTTGATCAATATAATTAAAAACCTGCTGCATTAGATCATAAAAATGTGATTTTTGTTTGGCATCCAACAAATCTAGACGTTCAGGTCTATTAAGCAATTGTTGAATATACCAAGCCATATCATATAATGCGGTTTTTTGTATTGAGGAGGGTACATGCCCTAAGCGGTTTTTATAGTTTTGAAGCATAGGCAAGAAGCCATACTCAAAAACATTAGAAAACTTTTCTACTTTTTGCCAAGAAGTATCTAAAGTGGATGTACCACTTTCACGTTTACGATAGAAATAGACGGCATCTCTGTCAAACACAGCTTTTGCGTCCTGCAAATCTAATAAATAGTCTGCAATAAATTTGCCATCTTCAAAGTTTGGCTTAACATTGTGGTCAAACACCAAATTCTGTTTTTTAATATGGCTGACTCTGAAAAAGGTTGAGGCAGCAGACATATTGATGAATTTATCGAGCTTGGCAACATCAATAACGTGGGTTTTGTCAAAACGGAATTTTAGAGGATGACTATCTTTAATGATATTTTGATTTTCAAAGAAAAACTTCATATTAGTAGCTACAGTTACTGCCGACGGATGTTGGCTAATTTGCGTATCTACTGATTTGAAGTAGTCAGGGTGAAGATAATCGTCAGGGTCAGTAAATACTACCCATTCAGTTTGTGTATGTTGCAAACCCAGATTGCGTGCCGAGGCCTGGCCGCCATTTTCTTTGTAAAAATAATGGATATTTTTTGGAAACTTGGCTTGCCATCGTTTGATGATTTCTGCCGAATGGTCGGTTGATCCATCATCTACTAGAATGATTTGAATGTGTTTTTTGAAATTCAAGCTTTGTTTGACGATACTGTCAAAGTATTCATCTAGGTATTTTTCGACGTTATAAACGGCTGAAACGATTGTAAATTGATTATTACCTTCGTATTTTAAGGGAAGGTATTTTTTGAGTTTCATTACGCGTTTGGCGTACATGTCGCGGAAAAAGAGTTTAGGGTCTCGTAAGAGCTTCCGAAATTTTTTATTGTTCATTTTTTTGACCTTTTATTTTTATTTGGTTTTGAAGTAATTTTCCAGCATTTGAATCAGTTTGTCCTGGTAGTTTTCAATCTGTTGCTGGCTGTGAAAATCGTTGGCACAAAAAGAGTGTGGCTGCCGCCCAGTTTTTTTATTTTCTAAGAGCTTGATATATTGGGCAGGCGCTTTGTTGGAGCGGATATTAAAATAATAACATATTTCATTACCTACTGTAGATTTCCTGTTTAAAAACATCAGCCAAGGTACGAGGAAGGTGGCAAGGTTGAGATCGTGGTTAGAACGGAAACGGTTGGATAAAAAGGCTTCAATCTCAGTACGGTAGTGCTGCCAAGCAAATTGAAAGCTGCTTTTATGCAGTGGAATATAGGTGTGTACTAACGGACGGTCGATGTGGCAATCGTAGTGCTGTTGTAATAGTGCGATGCAGTTTTTTGAGGCGGAAAGAGTGGGTGTATCGGTTCCTCTTTCGGACATTTGTTTTAGGCTTTTGTCTGCAATAAATAGTGAAGCAATGCCGTTGGCGTGAAAGAAGTGTTCCTTCGGTAATGGACGGGCAACAAATACATCATCGTTAAAATAGATGAAGTGTTCATTTAGATTGGGAATGTTGTGCAGGTGTGCTTCGATTACATGCGAATTGAAGGTGGGCAGGTATTGCGGGGCAATGATTTGACTGTGATCTATTATGCTGACGTTGGGATAGTCGACGGGATTGAGCCAGTCGGGGCGTTGGTTATCGGTAATGATGTAGATATGGTTGACCCACGGCAGGAAGGTACGCACGCTGTGAAGTGAATAGTAAAGTTCGTTGTGGTTGCTGAAACGGGCTTCGTCATTATTGTGAAGTGCGTTTTGTTCGGCAGTAGGGCTATATTGGCGGCGACGCTGCTGCCATTGGGGATCTTGGTTATTTACCCATGTGAAAACGACATCAACTTTAATAGGGGGAAGGTTGATACTCTTTTCAAGTTCGGCTAAATACAGGCTGTTGTCGATAATGACCGGTTCGTCAGACTCTGTTGTACGCTGTTCGGCGTTGCGGACAGGGTATCTTTTGTTGAGATAGTCGCGGAAGAATACACCTGGTTGTCGAATCAGTTTTTTAAGTTTTCTCATGACGGTATTCGCTGTAATGTGATGTTTTTTGATACTTATGTCAGGTTTCAGACGGCCTAATATTTCATCAGGTGTTATAATGGCTGCGCGTAATTAAAAGTATAGTGAGATTTAATCAATGTTGAAAGCAGAATGTCTTACCCGCAGGGGCATGTTATTGTTGTGTGTCAGTCTGTTGGCTGCATGCTCTTCTCTTCCTACTTCCGGCCCAAGTACACGAAATGTTGTTGCTTTGGGGCAACAGCCGGCTACAGCCGAAGTGCCGGAGGTGGAATTGATTGATGTGAATGGTGCGGTAGCTCAGTCGCTATATCAAGCGCAAGTTAATCAGTCATTTGCTCAGTTGGGCGATGGTACATCATCAATAGGGGCTATTAATATAGGTGATGTGCTGGACATTACGATTTGGGAAGCTCCTCCGGCTGTATTGTTCGGTGGGGCTTTGTCGTCTACCGGTTCGGGTAATGCGCAGCAAACGAAGCTGCCCGAACAGATGGTCAGCTCTTCAGGTACGATTTCTGTGCCGTTTATCGGCGATGTGTCTGTCCTCGGTAAAACACCGGTTCAGGTGCAAAATATTATTAAAGGCCGTCTGAAAAAAATGGCGAACCAGCCGCAGGTAATGGTGCGCATGGTGCAAAATAATGCGGCGAATGTATCGGTTATCCGTGCGGGTAACAGTGTACGTATGCCTTTGACGGCTGCAGGCGAGCGCGTGTTGGATGCGGTGGCTGCCGTGGGCGGTTCGACTGCGAATGTACAGGATACGAACGTACAGCTGACACGCGGTAATGTTGTCAGAACGATTGCATTAGAAGATTTGGTGGCGCATCCGCGTCAAAATATTTTGTTGCGCCGTGGTGATGTAGTCACAATGATTACTAATCCGAGCACGTTTACGTCTATGGGTGCGGTCGGTCATACGCAGCAGATTGGTTTCTCTGTGAAGGGCTTGTCTTTGGCTGAGGCTGTGGGACGTATGGGCGGCTTGCAGGATTATAGTGCAGATGCGCGCGGTGTATTTGTATTCCGTTATGCGCCTTTATCCGAGCTGCCTCCTGAGAAACAATCTAAATGGGTTGAAAAGGGTTATGGCGATCGTGCAGAGATTCCTGTGGTCTACCGTTTGAACCTGGCAGATGCGAATTCTATGTTTTGGATGCAGCGTTTCCCTGTGAAGGATAAGGACGTGGTGTACGTATCGAATGCGCCGATGGCTGAAGTACGCAAGTTCTTGTCATTTGTGTTCTCGCCTGTGGTTAGCGGTGCGAACAGTATTAATAATTTAGTGAACTAATGGGGAAAATAATGTCTGAGCAAGTTTCTGCAAATGTGGATGTGAAACCGGAACAACCGGCTCCCGAAAAGAAAAAGGCCAAAAATTCTTGGTTGCGTAAGATTAATCCGTTGCTTTGGGTAACGGTTATCGTGCCGACTTTGTGTTCCGGTGTGTATTACGGAATATTTGCTTCCGATCAGTTCACATCCCAGTCCAGCTTTGTGGTGCGTTCTCCTAAGAGCCAATCGTCTTTGAACGGCTTGGGTGCCATTTTGCAGGGGTCTGGTTTCTCTCGTGCGCAAGACGATATTTATACCGTGCAGGAATATATGCAGTCGCGTTCAGCTTTGGACGCGTTGCGTAAGAAAATGCCCGTTCGTGATTTTTATGAAAAAGAAGGCGACATCTTCAGCCGTTTTAATGGTTTTGGCCTGCGTGGCGAGGATGAAGCGTTTTATCAATACTACCGCGATAAGGTATCCATCCATTTTGACTCTGTCTCAGGCATTTCCAATTTGAGCGTTACATCGTTCAATGCCGGTGAATCTCAAAAGATCAATGATGCTTTGCTCAAACAGGGTGAGGTATTGATCAACCAGCTGAACGAGCGTGCGCGTCAGGATACGATTCGTTATGCTCAGGAAGTGGTTAATTCGGCCGAAGAGAAAGTTAAAGAAGCTTCTGCCCAATTGACAAAATTCCGTGTGTCCAACGGTATTTTTGACTTGAAGGCGCAATCCGATGTGCAAATGGGTTTGGTATCCAAATTGCAGGACGAGTTGATTGTCATTCAAACCCAGCTTGACCAGGTAAAAGCCGTTACGCCTGAAAACCCGCAAATTCCAGGTTTGATTGCGCGCGAGAAAAGCTTGCGTAAAGAAATCTCGCAACAAATGAAAGCGATTTCTGGCGGAGGTGAGGGTTCGTTGTCCAATCAGGCGGCGGAATATCAACGCGTGTATTTGGAAAATGAATTGGCTGAGAAACAATTGGCTGCGGCGATGACTTCTTTGGAAAGTGCAAAAGCGGAAGCAGATCGTCAGCAATTGTATCTGGAAGTGATTTCCCAGCCGAACAAACCTGACTTGGCACATGAGCCAAACCGTTTGTACAACATCGTGGCAACGTTTGTCATCGGTTTGATTGTCTATGGCATTGCCGTGTTGCTGACGGCAAGTATCCGTGAGCATAAAAACTGATGAAAGAGCTACATAAAACATCGTTTTTGGAGTCGCTGCTTATCCAAAAAAGGGTAATCGGCGCACTCTTAATGCGTGAAATTATTACTCGCTACGGTCGTAATAACATTGGTTTTTTGTGGTTGTTTGTCGAACCTTTGCTGCTGACTTTGGTTATGGTGTTGATGTGGAAATTTTTCCGCATGCACAACGTGTCAGCCTTGAATATCGTGGCATTCACGCTGACAGGCTATCCGATGATGATGATGTGGCGTAATGCTTCTAATCGTGCTATCGGTTCGATTTCTGCCAATACAAGCCTGCTGTATCACCGAAATGTACGCGTTTTAGATACCATTTTTGCGCGTATGTTGTTGGAGATTGCCGGTGCCACCATTGCGCAGGTCGTGATTATGTTCGCATTGGTCGTCATCGGTTGGATTGATGTACCGGCAGATATTTTCTATATGTTGTTGGCTTGGCTTTTAATGGCTATGTTTGCCGTTGGATTGGGGCTGGTCATTTGTTCGGTGGCGTTTCACTTTGAGCCGTTTGGTAAGGTTTGGAGTACCATCAGTTTTGTGATGATGCCTTTATCCGGCGTGTTTTTCTTCGTACACAACCTGCCTCAGCAGTTACAACACTATGTGCTGATGATTCCGATGGTGCATGGTACAGAAATGTTCCGTGCCGGATATTTTGGTAACAGCGTCACGACTTACGAAAATCCTTGGTATATTTTGTTGTGTAATTTAGTTTTGCTGCTGCTTGGTTTGGCGATGGTGGCGAGATTCAGCAAAGGGGTTGAGCCGCAATGATTTCAGTTGAACACGTTTCCAAACGCTATCTGACCCGCCAAGGTTGGCGGACAGTCTTGCACGATATCAACTTCAAAATGGAGAAGGGCGAGAAAATCGGTATTCTCGGCCGTAATGGTGCAGGTAAATCGACGCTCATCCGTTTGATTAGCGGCGTTGAGCCGCCAACCACGGGCGAAATCAAGCGGACGATGAGTATTTCTTGGCCTTTGGCATTCTCCGGTGCGTTTCAAGGCAGTCTGACCGGTATGGACAATTTGCGTTTCATCTGCCGGATTTACAACGTCGATATTGATTATGTGAAAAACTTTACCGAAGAGTTTTCCGAGCTGGGTCAATATCTTTATGAGCCGGTTAAGCGTTATTCTTCGGGTATGAAGGCGCGTTTGGCATTTGCTTTGTCGTTGGCGGTAGAATTTGACTGCTATCTGATTGACGAAGTGATTGCGGTTGGCGACTCGCGCTTTGCCGATAAATGTAAGTACGAGTTGTTTGAAAAGCGCAAAGACCGTTCCATCATTTTGGTGTCGCACAGCCACAGCGCCATGAAGCAATATTGTGATAATGCGATGGTGCTGGAAAAAGGACATATGTACCAGTTTGAAGACATGGACAAAGCCTACGAATATTATAATTCGCTACCTTAAAGCGATTGTTTTTAAATCAGGCCGTCTGAAATTTCAGACGGCCTGTCCGTTGGAATTCTATTGATGAACATTACTCAAATCCTCTCCCAAGAACTTTCGGCTACCGCCGCCCAAATCACCGCCGCTATCGAGCTTTTGGACGACGGCGCGACCGTGCCGTTTATCGCCCGCTACCGCAAGGAAGCCACGGGCGGGCTGGACGACACGCAGTTGCGCCAGCTTGCCGAGCGGCTGCAATACCTGCGCGAGTTGGAAGAGCGCAAAGCCGTTGTTTTAAAAAGCATTGAAGAGCAAGGCAAGCTTTCAGACGACCTCAGGGCGCAAATCGAAGCCGCCGACAACAAAACCGCGCTGGAAGACCTGTATCTGCCCTACAAGCCCAAACGCCGCACCAAAGCGCAAATCGCGCGCGAACACGGGTTGCAACCGCTGGCGGACGCGCTGCTTGCCGAGCAGCCGCAGGACGTGGAAGCCACCGCGCAGGGCTACCTGAACGAAAACGTCCCCGACACCAAAACCGCGTTGGACGGCGCGCGCGCGATTCTAATGGAGCAGTTTGCCGAAGACGCGGAACTCATCGGCACGCTGCGCGACAAGTTGTGGAACGAAGCCGAAATCCACGCGCAAGTCGTTGAAGGCAAAGAAACCGAAGGCGAAAAATTCAGTGATTATTTCGACCATCGCGAACCTATTCGCACCATGCCCAGCCACCGTGCGCTGGCGGTATTGCGCGGCCGCAACGAAGGCATTTTGAACATCGCACTCAAATACCAGCCCGACGACACGCCGATTACGCAGCAAAGCGAATACGAGCAACTCATTGCCCGTCGTTTCAAGGTTTCAGACGGCCACAAATGGCTGCGCGACACCGTGCGCCTGACTTGGCGCGCGAAAATCTTTTTGTCGCTGGAACTCGAAGCCCTAGGCCGTCTGAAAGAAGCCGCCGACACCGACGCGATTACCGTGTTCGCCCGTAATCTCAAAGACTTGTTGCTTGCTGCGCCTGCCGGACGGCTGACGACTTTGGGCCTAGACCCCGGCTACCGTAACGGCGTGAAATGCGCCGTGGTGGACGACACGGGCAAGCTGCTGGATACCGTTATTGTCTATTTGCATCAAGAAAACAATATGTTGGCAACACTGTCGCGCCTGATTAAGCAGCACGGCGTGAAGCTCATCGCCATCGGCAACGGCACCGCCAGCCGCGAAACCGACAAAATCGCGGGCGAACTGGTGCGCGGAATGCCGGAAATGGGGCTGCACAAAATCGTCGTTTCTGAAGCAGGTGCGTCGATTTATTCCGCGTCCGAACTGGCGGCGCGCGAGTTCCCCGACTTGGACGTTTCCCTGCGCGGCGCGGTGTCCATCGCCCGCAGGCTGCAAGATCCGCTCGCCGAGCTGGTGAAAATCGACCCCAAATCCATCGGCGTGGGCCAGTATCAGCACGACGTGAACCAAAGCCAGCTCGCCAAATCGCTGGACGCGGTGGTCGAAGACTGCGTGAACGCCGTCGGCGTGGACGTAAACACCGCCTCTGCCCCACTCTTGGCACGGATTTCCGGTTTGAATCAAACCCTTGCCCAAAACATCGTCGCCTACCGCGATGAAAACGGCGCGTTCGACAGCCGCAAAAAATTGCTGAAAGTGCCGCGTTTGGGCGAAAAAACCTTCGAGCAGGCGGCGGGCTTTTTGCGGATTAACGGCGGCAAAGAGCCGCTGGACGCAAGCGCCGTCCACCCCGAAGCCTATCCCGTCGTCGCTAAAATGCTGGCGCAACAAGGCATTACCGCCGCCGAACTCATCGGCAACCGCGAGCGCGTGAAGCAAATCAAAGCGTCCGACTTCATCGACGAACGCTTCGGCCTGCCGACCATTCTGGACATCCTGTCCGAGCTGGAAAAACCCGGCCGTGACCCGCGCGGCGAGTTTCAGACGGCCTCATTCGCCGAAGGCATCCACGAAATCAGCGACTTGCAAGTCGGCATGATACTCGAAGGCGTGGTCTCCAACGTCGCCAACTTCGGCGCATTCGTGGACATCGGCGTCCATCAGGACGGCCTAGTGCACATCTCCGCCCTGTCCAACAAGTTCGTCCAAGACCCGCGCGAAGTGGTGAAAGCCGGAGACGTGGTGAAAGTGAAAGTGCTGGAAGTCGACGCCGCACGTAAACGCATCGCGCTGACTATGCGACTGGATGACGAACCAGGCGGCGCAGCCAAAGGCAACAGGCCGTCTGAAACCCGACATCAGGAACGCCGCGACCGCAAACCCCAACGCAGCGAGCGCGCCCCAACCAATTCTGCAATGGCGGATGCGTTTGCGAAGTTGAAGCGTTAAGGTAGAAAACCAATTGAAGGCCGTCTGAAAAGTGATGTTCAGACGGCCTTTATCGTATGGGGCGAATTAGATAATTGGTGGAATGGATATAGTGCTGCGCCCGTTGAATGTTACCGATACATTTTGTAGTAGGTACATACAAATAAGCGTATAGTTCCAAATATCACAAACCCATCATCACAACCTTAGGAGTTCAAACCATGAAACCTGTTTTGTTTGCCGCGCTGATTTCCTGTTTCTCCGTTGCTGCATATGCGGCCTGTACCGACAGCCAGCAGCAGTGCGTGATTTATAAAAACGGCAACGTCGCGACAGAAGGCGGCTGTACGGTCAGCAAATGCCAAAGTGCCGATGCGCAAGTGTTGAAATGGAAGTTGAAAAACGGCAAAGGCGTAACCGTGGAAATCGGAAAAAACGGTAAGGTTTTGGTGAACAAGAAACCGGGTGCGAAAGCGAACAACAGCAATGCGTCAGGCATGGGTTTGACATGCTATGCCGCCGATGCGGACAAACGCGAACAGTTCTGCTCGACCAATTATTGATTGGATTGTTGTTTTGATTAAAGGCCGTCTGAAAAGTGTTTCAGACGGCCTTGATGTTTATCCTTCCGATATTTTTTCATTGAGAAAGTCGATAAAGCTGCGCACTTTCGCGCTGAGAAATGCCCTGTCGACATAGGTGGCGTTCAGTTGGTTTGTCCGGATGGTGTAATCGGGCAGGAGTTGGATCAATGTGCCGTCCTTCAATTCCTGCTGGACTGCCCAAAGGGGCTGATAGCCTATGCCTGCGCCTGCTTTAATCAGCTCGCGGATCATCAGCGTGTTGTCGCTGCGGATAACCGGGGAGAGATGGAGAATGGCTTTTTCTGCGGTAGCGCGGTGGGTAATTTCCCAGTCTTGTTGACTGGTATAGGAAGGCAGAATGGCTTGATGCTGCATGACGGCTTCGGGCGTATCGGGTGTGCCGTGCCGGGCGAGGTAGTCGGGTGCGGCAAGCAGGACGAATTCGATTTTGGCCAGCGGTTTGACGATCAGCGAAGGAGAGGGGGTTTTGGAAACACGCAAGGCGAGGTCGAAGCCTTCGGCGATGAGGTCGATATGGCGGTTGTCGAGGACGAGGTCGAGCGTGACGTTGGGATAACGCTGGCGGTATTCGGCCAACCATGCGCTCATATTGCCGCCTGCAAACCACAGGGGCATGGTAACGCGCAACATACCTTGCGGCGTATCAGCACCGCCTGCCGCTTTTTGGGCGGCAGTGTCCAAGGTATCCAGTGCGTAGCTGCATTGACGGTAGTATTCTTCGCCTGCTTCGGTCAGATGGAGGTTGCGGCTGTTGCGGTGTAAGAGCTTGGCTTGAATGGTGTTTTCCAGATGGCTGACGTGTTTGCTGGCCATGGCGGTGGAGATGTCGAGCTGATCGGCGGCACGGGTAAAACTGCCGCTTTGAACAACTTGGCGGAAAACTTTTAGGCTGAATAGGGTATCCATGATTTCTTATTAGGAAACGTTGTATCAATAATTCGAGTATATATCTCTTACTGGGAATTATCTATACTGCACTTATTGAAATTGCTCCCTACCTCCTTCAGGTAGCCATTAAAATAAGGATTATTAAGATGTCAGCCCTCAAATCATTCCAACCTGTTGTATTGTCTGTCTTGCGTATTGTTGCGGCGTATTTGTTTTTGCTGCATGGTACGGCCAAGTTTTTCAGTTTTCCGATGTCCATGGGCGGCGCGCCTGAAGGCTTGATGCTGGTGGCCGGTATTTTGGAAATTGTCGGCGGTATCTTATTGATATTGGGTCTGTTTACCCGTCCGGCCGCGTTTGTTTTGTCCGGTCAGATGGCAGCCGCCTACTTTATGGCACACGCGTCTTCTAGTAATGTTTTGTTCCCATTGGCCAACCATGGCGAATCTGCCGTTTTGTTCTGTTTCGTGTTCCTGTATCTGGCAGTAGCCGGTGGCGGAGCGTGGGCATTGGATAACGTTTTTGGTAAAGATAAAGATTAATTTAAGGAAAAGATCATGACTTATTCTGTTTTGCAACAAGCTGCTGAAACCCGTCGTTCTATCTATGCATTGAACAACACTCTGCCTCTGTCCAATGAGGAAGTAACCAAAATCATCGAACACGCCGTTTTGCATACGCCGTCTGCTTTCAATTCGCAATCTGCCCGAGTGGTCGTATTGTTTGGCGAAGAACATGCCAAAGTGTGGCATTTTGTCGAAGAAGCGTTGCGTGCGGTTGTTCCTGCCGAGCAGTTTGAAGCCACTGCACAAAAACTGAACTTGTTTAAAGCAGGCGCGGCGACGGTTTTGTTCTTTGAAGATCAAGATGTTGTCAAAGGCTTGCAAGAGCAGTTCCCATCTTATGTGGCCAACTTCCCGATCTGGGCGGATCAGGCAAATGCCATGGTTCAATATGCTGTTTGGACAACATTGGCGGCTGCCGGTACCGGCGCCAATCTGCAACACTACAATCCGTTGCCTGATGCGGCCATTGCCAAAGAATGGAACCTGCCGGAAAGCTGGTTGTTGCGTGCGCAAATGGTGATTGGCGGTATCGCGGCTCCTGCCGGTGAAAAAAACTTCCAACCAATCGAAGGCCGTCTGAAAGTATTCGGCGCATAAATGAAATGATGTTTTACATAAAGGGCGCGATGTTTGCGCCCTTTTGGAAATAGCAAAATAAAAGGCCGTCTGAAAACAGTTTCAGACGGCCTTTTATCTATGCCATGAAATCAACCGCGGCGCCAAGTCGTACCGCCGGCATTGTCTTCCAGAATGATTTTGTGTTCGTTCAGAAGGTCGCGGATGCGGTCGGATTCCGCCCAGTTTTTATCCGCGCGTGCCTGTTTGCGTCGGGCGATTAAGTCCTCGATTTCTTCGTTGGAGAGAGATTTACGGATAAAATAACCACTTTGAAAATGATGCTCAATTTCTTCTGATGGTCGCCAATTTGTGTTGCCAGTAGAGCTATCTTCTAGAAAGATACCATATTCATTCAGAAGAAAGTTACGAATACGGTCGGATTCCGCTTGGTTGTTTTGTGCGCAAGCCAAGTCATATTGCTTAACTAAGTCATCAATTTCTTTTTTGGAAAGACCTTCTAAAACTGCACCGCCTTGCAGAAACTTAATTGGATCGCGTTGCAGCAGGCCGATGATGCCGCCCAAGGCTTTCAGGCAGCCGGCGAGGTGCGCATCATTGGTTTTGTTCACTTCGCCTGCCAGCTCAAACAACACGGCAACCGCTTCGACCGTACCGAAATCGTCGTTCATGGCGGCGTAGAAACGGCGGGTGTAGTCGTTGGCGTTTTCAGATAAGTCAAACTCAGCCGCTGGTGTGTTTTTCAACGTGGTGTACAGACGGGTCAGCGCACCTTTTGCGTCGTCCAAATGCGCGTCGGAGTAGTTCAACGGGCTGCGGTAGTGGGCGCGCAGGATGAAGAAGCGCACGACTTCGGGGTCGTATTGTTTCAACACTTCGCGGATGGTGAAGAAGTTGCCCAGCGATTTGGACATTTTTTCGCCGTCCACACGGATAAAGCCGTTGTGCAGCCAGTATTTGACGTGGCTGGCGATACTTTGACCGTGGTGGGTTTGAGCGTGGTCGTGGCCGCAGGTATGGCCTGTCGCGCCGACACTTTGAGCAATTTCGTTTTCGTGGTGCGGGAATTGCAAATCCGCGCCGCCGCCGTGGATGTCGAAAGTGTCGCCGAACAGGTTTTCACTCATGGCGGAGCATTCGATATGCCAGCCCGGACGTCCGTTGCCCCACGGGCTTTCCCATGCCGGTTCGCCTGCTTTGGCGGCTTTCCACAACACAAAATCAAGCGGATCGCGTTTGAAACCGTCCACTTCCACACGTTCGCCTGCGCGCAGGTCGTCCAACGATTTACCCGACAATTGTCCGTAAGCGGCAAACTCGCGCACGGCGTAGTAAACGTCGCCGTTTGAGGCAGGGTATGCCTTGCCGTTTTGAATCAGGGTTTCAATCATCGCAATCATTTGCGGGATGTTTTCCGTCGCCTTCGGCTCGATGTCGGGACGCAACACGCCCAAAGCATCGGCATCTTCATGCATAGCCTGAATGAAACGCGCGGTCAGTTCGCCGATGGTTTCGCCGTTTTCAGCCGCACGGGCAATGATTTTGTCGTCAATGTCGGTGATGTTGCGCACATAAGTAAGCGGATAACCGCACTCGCGCAGCCAGCGGGCAATCATGTCGAACACGACCATCACGCGGGCATGGCCTAAGTGGCAATAGTCGTAAACGGTCATGCCGCAAACGTACATACGCACGTTTTTAGGGTCGATGGGGGCGAAAGGTTCTTTTTGGCGGGTAAGGGTGTTGTAGATGGTGGTCATGGGATTCGCTTAAAGTTTATGATTCAATGATTTTTTTGCTGCTCAATAAAAAGTTTGAGTTGTTCTATAGTTTGTGGCGGATTGGTTTTATGTAACATAGCATGGCAATTGGGGCATACTGGGCGTAAGTCTTTAATTGCGTTCAGCTCATAACTTTTACCTTTGCTTGAAATAGGTATTAAATGATGAACATGAATGAAATTTTTTCCAAATTCACCATAAAATTTCTCAAAGTTAAAATTACAAACTGAACAAGTGTAGCCATATTTTTCTACACATTTTTTTCGAGCATCATTGTTTCGTTCATATTTATTGACCCATACTTGGGTGACTTGACCCTCTAAAAATTTATCCTCATCAATTTTGATTTCTTCTTCATTAGGAAATCCGTTATAAGAAGATAAATTAGAGGATATATCAGGAAAATTGATTTTCCAGTATGTCCGTTTTCTATTTTCTGGAGAAATACCCATTTTTTTACAAAGTTTCAAATATTCCTTTTCTGCAATTTTATTTTCTGTATTTTTGACTCCTAATAACCTACTGATTTGTTTCGTTGTCTCTGAACCGTTTTTATTTATCGCATCCCGATGATTATTTATAATGCAATTTTTATATCCCACAAAGCGACTTGGGCAAAAAATATAGTTACTACCATAAGAGGCAAAGACGAGATTTTGGCCTTTTCTCAAACGTTCCTTAAAATAAATTTTCTCACTCTCATCTTCACTATATTGATAAAGAGCAAAACGAATCAAGTTTTCAATAATTTCTTCTTTTGAAGAGACTAATTTAAGTTTCATAATGATGTTTTCCTTTTGTAAAACTTGATAGGTTAAATTTTAGATGCCGAGGGCCGTCTGAAATTTCTTACTCCGGCTTAAACACGCCAGTATCCGTTTTAGGCTGCTGCTCAGCAATCTCGGTATTTGCCGCTGCCTGTTCCGCTTCGGCTTTCTCCGCTTCAATGCGTTTTTTCTCGGTCAGGTATTGGTTGATTTGGTGTACCAATTCCTGCGTGCCTTGGTGGGTCAGTGCGCTGATTTGGAAGAGGCGCGGGGTTTCCATGTCGAATTGGAAGCGGTCGTCTGGTTTGGGGTAATCCCAGCCGATGGCTTCGAGGAAGGCGGCAGTGCGCGTTTGGGCTTCTTCTTCGTCGAGCATGTCGAGTTTGTTCAGCACGAGCCAGCGCGGTTTGCCGTAGAGTTCTTCGTCGTATTTGCGCAATTCGTTGATGATGGCGAGGGCTTCTTCGGCGGGGTTGACGGTTTCGTCGAAGGGCGCTAAATCGACGACGTGCAGCAGCAGGCCGGTGCGCGATAAGTGTTTGAGGAAACGGTGGCCGAGGCCTGCGCCTTCTGCCGCGCCTTCAATCAGGCCGGGGATGTCAGCCATGACGAAGCTGTGGTTTTCGTCGATGCGCACGACGCCTAAATTCGGGTGTAGTGTGGTGAAGGGGTAGTTGGCGATTTTGGGACGTGCGGCGGATACGGCGGTAATCAGGGTGGATTTACCGGCATTGGGCATACCTAACAAGCCGACATCGGCGAGGACTTTGAGCTCAAGTTGCAGGGAACGGGTTTCGCCTTCTTCGCCGGGCGTGGATTGTTTTGGCGCGCGGTTGACGGAGGATTTGAAGTGGATGTTACCCAAGCCGCCTTTACCGCCTTTGGCGAGGCAGACGCGCTGTCCGTGATAAGTCAGGTCGGCGACGATTTCGTCAGTGTCGAGGTCGCGGATAAGGGTGCCGACGGGCATTTTGAGGACGATGTCGTCCGCACCTGCGCCGTAGCGGTCGGAACCGTGGCCTTTTTCGCCATTTTTGGCTTGGTAGCGTTTGACGAAGCGGTATTCGACGAGGGTGTTGGTGTTTTCATCGGCTTCTGCCCAAACGCTGCCTCCTTTGCCGCCGTCGCCGCCGTCAGGGCCGCCGCGGGGTACGAATTTTTCGCGGCGGAAACTGGTTGCGCCATTACCGCCTTTGCCTGCGGCGACTTCGATTTTTGCTTCGTCGATAAATTTCATGATGTTCTCTTATGGGTATTCGGTTGTTTCAGACGGCCTTTGTTAATAGAGGAGCTTGGTGTCTGAACGGATAAAATGTTGCTTATTATAAAGGATATTTCGGTTTTAGGCCGTCTGAAATGTGGTTTCAGACGGCCTTGGATTTATTGGGCGAGGGCTTGGTCGATTTCTTGGTAGAGTTGGGTGAAATTGGGTTCGCCAACGTAGGTTTTGAGGATGTTGCCGTTTTTGTCGATCAGGACGGAAGTCGGGTAAACCTGTGTGCCAAAGGCTTTTGCGGCAGTTTTGTCTGCATCGTACATGACGGTGAAAGGAAGCCCGTATTCTTTGACGTACTGATGGACGCTTTCAATGGGGTCGATGGGTTGGGCAATGCCGAGGACTTGGAAGTTTTTGCCTTGATAGTCTTGAGCGGTTTTGATGATTTTAGGCATCTCGCTCACGCAGCCGGGGCAGGAGGGAAACCAGAAGTTAATGAGGGTAACTTTGTCTTTTAAATCGGTGTTGGTAATGGTTTTGCCTTGCAGGTCGGGCAGGGCGAACTCAGGGGCGGCTTTGTTGCTGGGGATAAGGACGAAGGCAAGAAGCGCGCCAATTGTGGCAATGACAAGGAGTGTGAGTATTTTTTTCATGATTCGAGGTTTTGAATGGCGTGTGCTAAGGTTTGGGGAACGCTGATGCTGCGGCCGCTTTCGCTGCTGACGGGCATAAGGGTCACTTCGGCTTCGATGGCGGCTTTGCCGTTGGGTAGGGTCGCGGTTTGGCTGAGGATGATGTGGCGTGTGCCGATGTCTTTCAGACGGCCTGTGAAGGTTAAAACATCGCCTTCAAGCGACGGGCGGCGGTAGCGGATATCGACGCGTGCAACAACGAGCATGATGCCTTTGAGTTCGGACAGAAGGTCATGCTCTTGGAAAAACGTCCAGCGCGCTTCTTCGAGAAATTCAAGATAGCGCGCATTGTTGACGTGGCCGTAGCCGTCGAGGTGGTAGTTGCGGACGGTCAGTTTCATCAGTTGAGATTGATGGGTTGGAACTCTTCGCGTGCGATGGGTTCGTGTTCGAGGTCGGTAATCACGGTGGAGAGTTGGATGTCGAACCATTCGTTGAAAATGTCGGCGTCCAAATCCGGCCATTCGCTTTCGTCTTCGCACCAGTCGGCCAATTCGGCAGCAAAAATGTCTTCAAAACGCGCTTCGATTTCGTCCCATACTTCGTCGGCAGTTTCGCACGGGCGAACGAGGTAGGAATTGGCATCGGCTTGGATATCTTCAAGCGTCAGGCCGTCCAGGTGATTGCCGGGCAGGGATTTCAGCCAGTTCCAAAAAGGATCGAGGGGGATAAGCAGGAAGACGCTGCGGTTGACTTCGTACATGGTGTTTTCCTTGGTTTCTGTATAGTTGAATGATATAGCAAAGGTGGTGGACTGGCTATCTTTTGGGGGATAAAGGCCGTCTGAATTTCAGACGGCCTTTATTTTTGGGAATAATCAGGGGTTTTCTGATGGTGTTTGATACAGGGTTTGGGGATTGGCTGTATCGGGGATTTCTGCCGGAGCGGATTGTGGTACTGCTACCGGTTCGGAAGTGGTGTTGCTGTCCACCAAGTCATCGATGTCGATATTGTCGTCTTCGCTTTGAGGGAGCGTGCCGCCGGTTTGTTGGGTGCGGACTTTCATGTAAAGGTCGCGTGTGTAGCTGTATTTGTCGATGGCTGCGCCTTCGAGGCTGTCGGTCAGGTCGAGCAGTTCTTCACGGGTGTTGATGGCCTGCAGGCCGATTGTGCCCCAGCGTCCTGCTCTGGTGTGGAAGACGGCGTTTTTAACTGGGTAGACGGTGGTAACGGCGTTGCCAATGGTATCGCGTACGGTAGATGGGCCGAACAGGGGGACAACGAAGTAGTTGCTGTTTTTCCAGCCCCATGAGGCGAAGGTGTCGCCGAGGGTGTTTTTATTGCTGGGTACGCCGCCTGCACCGGCTACGTCGATTAAACCGCCAAGGCCGAAGGTGGTGTTGATGCCGACGCGGACGAGGTCTTCGCTGGCGCGTTTGACGTCAAGGCGCAGAACATTGCTGCCGAAGCTGACGACATCGCGCAGGTTGTTGAAGAAGTTGATCACGCCGGTACGCACTGGTTTGGGCGTTACTTTGCGATAACCGCGTGCGACAGGGGAAAGGACGTATTTGTCTGCTTTGTCGTTGAACTTGGAAACGGTACGGTTGTAGCCTTCATAAGGGTCGGCCGGATTGCGTTCGGCCAGTGCGGGCGCGGAGGCAAGGCTGATGAGAAGGCAGAGGGAAGCGGTGGTTTTTTTCATGATTGCAACCAGTCTTTGATTTCGTAAAGTTCGGCCAGTGCGCGGACGGAATCGGGAATATTTTGAATGGTCGGTTTTTTGTCTGTCCGGCGCAGAGCGTTGAGCAGCAGGGAAACGCAGGCTGAATCTGCTTTGCCTACTTGGCTGAAGTCTATGCTGTCTGTTTCTTTCAGACGGCATTGTTGTTCGTAGCGCGCAAAGGCGGAGGCAGTCAGGGTTTTGACGGTAACGTCGCCGCTGATGTAGAGCGTGCCGTTGCGGATTTCTGTTTGCATGGTGTCTTTATGATGTAAGGCACCATGCCGTCTGAACATCAGGCGGCATGGTGTGTGGGTGGATTATTTACCGCCGTTTTTGGCTTTCAAGTCGGCAATCAGGCCATCGATGCCTTTGGCCTTGATGGTTTCGCCAAATTGGTTGCGGTATACGGTAACCAAGCTTGCGCCTTCGACTGCGACATTGTATGCGCGGTATTTGCTGCCGCTTTGGTAGGTGGTGAAGTCCATGTTGACCGGTTTTTGGCCGGAAACGTTGATTTCGGCGCGGACAACGATTTCTTTACCGCCTTTGTTTACGACCGGGTTGTCTTTGATGTTGACCTTGGCGTTTTTGAATTTCAGCATGGTGCCGGAGTAGGTGCGGATCAGCAGGGTTTGGAACTCTTTGGTCAACGCTTGTTTTTGTGCGTCAGTCGCAGTACGCCATGGGTTGCCGACGGCCAAAGCGGTCATGCGTTGGAAGTCGAAGTAAGGGATGGCGTAGGCTTCGGCTTTTTGGCGTGCGGTGTTGGCATCGTCGCTGTTGAGGATTTTCAGCACTTGAACGGAGTTTTCACGGATTTGGTTGACTGCGTCGGCAGGAGAGGCAAATGCCATGCTGATGCTCAATACGCCGATGCTCAATGCGCTGATGAAGGAAGTTTTTTTCATGGGAGTGTCCTGAATATTGGGTTGATATGTGTTTATTGTTCGTTTTGACCAGCAGATTCACTGTCTGCGTTTTTTTCGGCAAAGCTGGTCATGAATTTGCCGATAAGGTTTTCCAAAACCATGGCGGAGCTGGTGACGGTAATGGTGTCGCCTGCCGCCAAAGAATCAGTATCGCCGCCTTGTTGCAGGCCGATGTATTGTTCGCCCAACAGGCCTGAAGTCAGGATTTGTGCGGAAACGTCGCTGCTGAACTGATATTGGCTGTCCAGATTAAGGGCGACTTTTGCCTGATAGGATTTAGGGTCGAGCTGAATGGAGGCAACGCGGCCCACCAGTACGCCTGCGGATTTGACCGGCGCGTTGGTTTTCAAGCCGCCGATGTCGCTGAAATCGGCATAGACGGTGTAGGTTTGTGATGATTTGCCGAACGATTGTCCGCCGGCGGCACGGAAGGCGAGAAAGCCGATAGCGGCTGCGCCCAGTAAGACAAACAGTCCTACCCAAAATTCCAAAGCATTTTTTTTCATGTGCTATTGTCCTTGTTTCATTCTTTTTAAGTGTCGTTTCAGATGGCCTTTAGTCGGTAAACATCCACGCGGTCAACATAAAGTCGACGGCAAGGATGGTCAGGGCGGAAGACACTACTGTGCGTGTACTGGCGCGCAAAATACCTTCGGAAGTCGGTACGCAGTGGAAGCCCTGATGTACGGCGATCAGCGTAACGGCTACACCGAAAGCGGCGGATTTGATTAAGCCGTTGAGTACGTCGTAATGGAAGGTAATGTTGTTTTGCATTTGCGACCAGAAAATACCGCCGTCCAAACCCAGCCATTCGACGCCGACCAAATACGCGCCGTAAATACCGGCAACGTTGAAAATCGAAGCCAGCAAAGGCATGGAAAACACGCCCGCCCAAAAGCGCGGCGCAACCACGCGTGCCACAGGGTCGACCGCCATCACGTTCATTGCTTCAAGCTGCTCGGTGGTTTTCATCAAGCCGATTTCGCTGGTCATGGCACCGCCCGCGCTGCTGGCAAACAGGATGGCCGCCAATACGGGACCTAATTCGCGCAACAGGGAAGCGGCAACCATATAGCCCAAAATATCGGCGGATTTGAATTTTGCCAGCTGCGTATAGCCTTGCAAGCCCAATACCATACCGACAAACAGGCCGGACACGGCAACAATCAGGACAGACAACACGCCTGCAAAGTAAACCTGGCGGATGCTCAGGCGCGGGCGGGCAAACGCCGTACCTGATTTGGCCAGGATCTGCAGGAAAAACAGCGTAATGCTGCCCAGCGATTGGATGAAGCCGAGGGTTTTTGCCCCGACGGAACGGATAAAATTCATAGGTTTCAGTTGATTGGTTAAATGGTTTTCAGACGGCCTTGTTTAAGTTTCAGGCCGTCTGAAATTAGCCCAGCAAGTCTTGTTTTAAAGTCGTTTGCGCCGGATAGCGGTATGCGACAGGACCGTCTGCCAAACCGCCGACAAACTGGCGTACCCAAGGCGAGTCGAGTTCGCGCATTTCTTTGGGCGAGCCGGAGAACATGATTTCGCCGTGTGCCAAGAAAATCACTTGATCGACGATTTCCAGCGATTTTTCGATGTCGTGCGTTACCATCACGCTGGTTGAGCGCAGGGCTTTGTTGGCACGGCTGATGAGGTGGGCGATGACGCCCAGCGAAATCGGGTCGAGGCCGGTGAAAGGTTCGTCATACAACATGATTTCAGGGTCGAGCGCAATCGTACGCGCGAGGGCGACGCGGCGCGACATACCGCCGGAAAGCTCGGAAGGCATCAGGTTTTCAATGCCGCGCAAACCGACTGCATTCAGTTTCAACACCACCAAATCGCGGATGACCGCTTCGGGCAAATCCGTCAGCTCGCGCATAGGGAAGGCGATGTTGTCGAAGACGGATAAGTCGGTGAACAATGCGCCGTGTTGGAACAAAACGCCCATGCGGCGACGGTGTTCGTACAGCTCCTGCGCCGAAAATGCGGCCAAATCTCGCCCTTCAATCAGCACTTTGCCCGATTGCGGGTGAATTTGACCCGTAATCAGGCGCATCAGCGTGGTTTTACCGCTGCCCGAACCACCCATTACGGCGGCGAAATTGCCTTGTGGAATGCTGAAGTTGATGTTGTTCAGAATAGGACGGTCGCCATATGCGAAGGCAACGTCTTTCATTTCGATGAAGGGTATGGAACTCATGCAGGAGGGGAGTGTCGAAAAATGTATTTTAATTACGGGTATTGTAAAGGGTATTGGATATTCGGGCAATTTTCAGACGGCCTGCGCTTAGGAATAACGGGTAAAAACGTGTGAAAGAATGCAGAAGCGTTGGTGGCACGGTCGTTTTGCAGCGTGTTGTGTCAAACATACAGACAGCTGTGTAGGTATATAAAGAGGCGGGCAAACATACCCGCCTTGTTTTTAATATTTCTGCAAACCTTCCACCTTGATTTCTTTGGCATTGGCATGGATGAAGGCTTGAGTCGCTTTCATCGTGGCTTGGATGCGCGGATCGTTCCAGCGCACGATTTGGTTGTTTTCATCGCGCTTGTCCGACCAGATAATCACGCCGTCGGTGTATTTTTTGCTGATTTCGAGCATTTTGCGCCAGCGGACGGGGTCGATGAACTGTTTGAAATAAGGGCTGTTGGTGGCCGAATAATATTGCGGCCAGATGTAGCCGATGATTTTTTTGTTGGGAAAGCGTTGGTGGATGTCGTCAACGGCGGTTTTCACGTCTTTTTCCCATTGCACCAAATCGGGGGAAGTGATGTAGAACACAGGATTGGCATAGTCGCTGATGGCGGCGGTGGGCGCACGGCGTTTGCTGACTTGCCGCCATTTGGCCAAGATGGCTTCGTTGTCAACGTTGGGGCGGTAGTGGCGGATGCCGTGCAGGTGTTCGGAAGGCATGCCGTAGTTACTGATGAAGGCGCGCGGGTTTTCTTCTCTAAAGATTTGGTACATCCGCGCGAAGTCGGTTCTCAATTCGTCAGGTGTCAGCAGTTGGCCGTCTTTTTCGGCAAACCAGCTTTCGATGTCGGTAGAAATGGTGCGGTAGCCTTCGCGGCGCGATTGTTTGGCCAATTCGCGGATACGCGCTTCGTTGAGTACGCCGTGTTTGCGTTTGCCCGTCGGATCGGGTTTGACCAGCTCGCTTTCGTAAACCAAGAACACTTTGGAGAGTTTGTCGGCAGTAAGGTCGGGTTTGCCGACGTAGTCCATGCGGTCGTAGATGATGAAATCTTTGGCATGGGCGGAGAGGGTGGTCAATAAGAGGACGAGGGGCAAAAGGCGGTTGGGTTTCATATTTTTAGGCAGATAAGGGAAAAGGGCCATTGTACGGGAAGCGGTGTTAAAGTGAGTCAAAGGCCGTCTGAAAGGATAAAAGTTCTTTCAGACGGCTTTTGTTGGATTGGGGGTATTCAGTTTTGAGGCTGGTGTGATTTACTGCGCCGCAGTTTTTTCCAGCAATAGGAAAGTCTCGGCTTTGTTGCGCGGTCTTGCGCCTTGCCACAAGGTTTGCCAGCCCGAAGGTGCGCCGATGTTGGCGGCTTGGCGGATGAGGCGGTAGCGGCAGGACGGGTTGTCGGTCGTGGTTTTAATATGGCTGTATTGTGTCCATGCGATTCGTGTGCGCTGGTCTTGGCCGTCGATGCTGATACATTCGAGGCCGTCTGAAAGTTTCTGTTTCAATTCGGAAGAAAGTGCGGCTTCCATTTGGTGAACCACCGGCGCATGGCTTTTGGCGGCGTTGAGCCACGGTAAAAACAGGGTCATCAGCAAAGCCCAGGCCAAGGTAACGCCGGCTGCCCAGTTGGTTACGGCTTGGCGGCCGCGGATGTTTTTACGCGTAATCGCCCAGAGCCACAACGGGGTAAACAGCAGGGCAACGGCCATCGGAATCGGGTCGATGTCGGGGATGTAATACGGGCTGAAATAGGCGGCGCGTTCGGCCAGTTTGGCAGGCCAGCCGTAGTTCATGGCGAAGAAGCCCAGCCACAGGAATACGGCAATCAGACCGAATGCCATGATGCCGAACCAGTTGATAAATGCCGCTGCGCCGCGACGCAGGCCGTCCAATTGTGCCGCGCCGAGCAGGGCGAGCGGCGGCAACAGCCAAACGAGGTTGTCTTGCAGGCGTTGCGGGTTGATGGCGAGCAGGGCTGTCATGATAACCAGCCACGACAGGCTCAGAATGCCCCAGTTTTTATCGTGGATACGCGTGCGGCTGAGCGTCCATGCCGCCAGCGGCCAAGCAGGCAGGGTAAACCACAACAGGTTTTTCAGATAATAGGGCAGGTTGAAGGCCGTCTGAATCTGATGGAAGCCGCCGAATACGCCTAAGGAATAATGGTTGAACCAAATATCAAACCATTCGGGATTGGTTTTGGATAAAACCAGCGGATACAGAATCAGCAGGGGCAGGGAAACGACGATGGCGCCAATCAGAGTCAGCAGATAGCGTTTGCTTTGCCAAGTGGAATGGAACGACAGGGCAAGTGCCAAAAACATCATGGCCGCGGTCAGCAGGTAGCCTGAGGAGAGGGAGAGTAAAACCCAGCCGCCGCACAACAGTAAAATGGCAATAATGACGCGGCGGCGTGCCAGTGAAAAGCCGCACAGAATCAATCCAAACGCGGCAAAGGCGGCCGACATGGGATTGAGGAAGTGGGCGATGGGCAGCAAACCGATGCTGCCGATGAGGATCAAGACAACGCTGCGGCCGTGGTGTCTGCCGAGAAAGTTGAAGCCGGCAAAACCGCAGGCGGTCAGTCCGATGGCGGTAAATACCACGCCGGCAAAACGTGCGGCATCATAGGTATCGGCCGCCCAAGGCGAAAACAGGGTTTGGAATGCGGTTGCCGCCCACAAAAAAGCAGGGGAGAGGGTGAAATCGGGTTGTCCGAAGATTTGTGCAACCAGCAGGCTGCCGCCGTTTTTCATGGACTCGGAGGCGGTAAAGAGGGAGGGTTCGGCAGGGTTCCACAAGTCATGCGAGAACACGCCCGGCCACAGCCAGGCAAAGGCCATCAGCAGCAGTAGCCATGGTTTTTCATGGGTTTTTTGGGGGCGGCGCGGATCGGGCGGTGTGTAAGTCAGCATGGAAGGTCAAAAAAACGGTTGGTTTGAATAGCAATGGTACAGGGTTTGACGGGTTTGCGCGATATGCCGGACCGGAGAGCTTTGTAAAATAATGCTTACGGCTCGTTTTTATCGAATATTGGGAATGATATGGCATTCGGTTGATGACAAAAGGCTCAGGCCGTCTGAAAGAAATGTTTCAGACGGCCTGAATGCAAAAAAGACTGCACGAAGCAGTCTTTTTGACAAAGCGGCAATTAGCGTTTGAACAGGTTGCCGAATTTGTTGTTGAATTTGTCCACACGACCGGTAGTGTCGACGATTTTTTGAGTACCGGTGTAGAAAGGGTGGCACAGAGAGCAAACCTCAACGTTGAAGCTGTCTTTTTCCATTGCGGATTTGGTCACGAATTTGTTGCCGCAAGAGCAGGTAACGTTGATTTCGTGGTAGTTCGGGTGAATACCTTGTTTCATTTGATTTCCTTTCGATTAAGCGGGCACAGGGGTTTTGCCTGTACTTCAGTTAAGCGTGGAATTTTCGCTATTTTTGGCTGTTTCGTCAAGAGGATATTTTGTATGCAGGGCAGTTTCGCAACAGGCGAGAACAGTTTAGAATAGAGTTTCAAACCAAATGTTGTGTAATCGGGCTGTAATCTAACTGAAAAGAGGATGTAAAACCTCTTCTAGATGTGAAACTTTAAGAAGAATAATAGTCTGAATAATATTTACGCTTGTACGAACAGGAGACGGAATCAATGTGGAAAAGGATATTGACGTGCATTTTGCGTGTTTGGGGAGGAATGTTGCCTCCGTCTTATTGCAAACCATTCGGCCGGATTGCGCAAAAATTCCGTGCTGCTTTGGCTGCGTGCATTTCTCCAAACATTGGTAAAAACGTCAATATTGAAAAAGGCGGATACGTCTTTCCGGATACAGTAGTCGGCGATAATTCGGGCATCGGCGTAAATTGCGAAATCTGCCGCGGTTTGACCCTCGGCAAGAATGTGATGATGGGGCCGGAATGTCTGTTTTATTCGACCAACCACAAATTCAACCCTGAAACCCGCCGCTTTGAAGGTTATACAGACATCAGCCCGATTGTGATTGAAGATGATGTTTGGATTGGTCGACGTGCGATTATCATGGGCGGCGTTACCATCGGCAAGGGCGCGGTAATCGGCGCAGGTTCGGTGGTTACCAAAGATGTGCCGCCTTATTGCGTGGCTGCGGGCAATCCTGCGATTGTTCGGAAAAAACTGCTGGATGAGCAAGAGCTTGCAGCCGAATAGCGTAAACAAAATAGCAAAATAAAAGGCCGTCTGAAATTCAGACGGCCTTTTTTAATATTGATTAAGCGGCAATTTTTTCGCATTCTTTAATGCAAGCCAAGCAAGATTCGTAGCAGGCTTTGCATTCAGCGTGGTGGCCGGCGTGTTCTTTGCAGGCGGCAGCACATTGTTTGCAGGCTTCGATGCACACTTTTGCCAAAGACGGAGTCAGGCGTGAATTTTGGGCAGCGAGGTTTTGCAATGTGCCGCACAGTGCCAACATTTGGTTAACGCCGGTTGCGCAGTCTTTCATGGAAGTATCGCCGGAGCTCAACAGGGCGATGCAGTGTGCCAGACAGATTTGGCCGGCTTCAACGCAATGTGCGGCCACTTTGCGTGCAGCTTCGTAGGCGCGCGGTGCAGAATGTGCGTGACCAGCATGACTGGCGTGGCCTGCATGGTCGTGAGCACGGGCGAAAGAAGCGGCGGCGGTGAGGGAAACAGCAGCGGCGCTGCCGATAAATTGACGACGGTTCATAAGATAGAGTCCTTTTTGTTTTGTAGAAATATCGGACGAATCATTTCATCCATTATTAAAAGGTTACCATGTTATTCGTTTTTAAACAACAGGCCGTCTGAAGGTATCGATAGCACGTTCAGACGGCCTTGAAATGTCAAGGTTTCCGCGTCAGGTTGCAGCCGCTTTCCGTTCATGAATCAGTAAATTCAACAGGGCGGCCGCGCCTGCCAAGACCGCGTCGGCGTACCACATCCAGCCGTAATCGTTGAAGCGCGTTATGACGATGCCGCCGATGTACGAACCCAAAAAGCCGCCAATTTGGTGGCTCAACATGGTCAACCCGAAGAGGGTGGCCAAGTAGCGTGTGCCGAAAAGTTTGCCGGTAATGGCGGCGGTGGGGGCGACGGTTGCCAGCCAAGTGAAACCGAGTCCGGCGGCGAAAAGATAGAAGTTTAAATCGGTTTTAGGGGCGGCCAGATAAATCAATATCATGGCGACACGCGAAGCATATAAACCGAAGAGGACGTATTTGCCCAAAAATCTGCCGGTACACCAGCCTGAAAAAATACAGCCGGCGATGTTTGCCAAACCAATAATGGCAATGGAGGTCGAAGCGACCGTAGCGGGGAGGCCGCAAAGTGAAATTTCGGTCGGTAGGTGGGTAACCAAAAAGGCGATGTGAAAACCGCAGGTAAAGAAACCCAAATGCAGCAAGATATAGCTGCGGTTGGCGAAAGCCTTGCAGACGGCCTGCTTCAGGGTTTGGCCGCCGTTGTCGGTATGGACGGTGTGAGAAGCATGTTTGCCGCCGGCCAGCCACCAAGAAATCGGTAAAATCAAGATGGCAATGACTGCCCAAACATAAAATGTCCCCGCCCAGCCGACGTGGGGCAGGGCAATCAAACCTTGAACCAACGGCGCGAACAAAAATTGCCCTGCGGACCCGCCTGCATTGACCAGGCCGGAAGCCAAGCCGCGCCGATGAGGCGGCGTTTTGGCGGCGACCTGTCCCATAATGATGGAAAATCCGCCCGAACCCGTACCGAATGCCAACAATAAACCAATACTCAGTATCAGCCCCCAACAAGTCGGCATTTGCGGCACCATCAGACAGGCGGCAATCAACAGAACCGTACCGCCGGCTAAAACCTTAAACGCGCCGAAGCGGTCGGCCAACGCACCGGACAAGGGTTGCGATATACCCCACATCAATTGGAAAACGGCAATAATCAGGCTGAACTGGGTCATGCTCAATTCGGTCGAGTTGACGACGGGCAGGACAAAAAGCCCTAAAGTCATCCTCATGCCGATGGTAATCAGCAGGATGGAGGCGGCAGCGGCAATCAGCAGCCACAAATTGGGTAATTTTGCAGAAGAATCGGTCATGATGTTTGTGTGTAAGGGGGCAGGGAATAAAAGCTATTCCTGCCACTATATTATTTATTTGATTTCTCGGCGAGCCCGATATATAAACGCGCGATTCTAGCATTGGGCGAGAAACGGCATAAATAACCGTTGGTTCTTTAGATATGGTAAAAAGTGATATGGTTTGAGGATGAATTGAGGATGAAGCGGTCAAATATTCTTCGTTTGGTACTGACGGAGCAAGCAAATTGCCGTTGAATTTTCGTTTGAGAAGAAAGGCCGTCTGAAAAGTTTCAGACGGCCTTTGTTTGACTGACTTACATCAGATGATTTCCAGAATGAAATACTGACGCAGTTTTTCGTACACATTATTTTGTACGTTGATACAACCATTGGTTATGATGCGGTCGGCCACATGAGGAGAAGCGATGCGTTCCATGCGTCTTTCCTGCGGCTTGAGCGTCCATACCCTGTGTAACGCAAACAGAAAGTCATTTTCTTCTTTGAAGCCGATAACCTCGCCACCGTAACCCGGTTTGCTGGTCATCATCGGCGTCATATTGAATTTACCTTTCGGCGTGGTCTTGCCAATCAGTACCGGATGGCACTGACCGTCATCGGCAAAGCAAAGCTCCGCCTTAGCTGTATTGACCACAACTTTTTTGCGTTGGATATAGTCGCTGACCGCATCGGCAGCGGCCAAAGAATTCAGACCTGCTGCCAAGGCTATACCCAATAGGATCCGTTTCAAATTTGTCCTTATTGACGGATGCGTTTAGGAGCTTCTTTAATGATCTCGCGGATGATCACTTGAGGCTCTTGTTTAGGTGTAGGTGCTGGAGGAGGACATACAGCATCTTTAGGGAATACTGGATT
This sequence comes from Neisseria sp. P0016.S008, assembly GCF_051957775.1. NCBI lineage: Bacteria > Pseudomonadati > Pseudomonadota > Betaproteobacteria > Neisseriales > Neisseriaceae > Neisseria > Neisseria sp. P0016.S008. Next base: position 249,819 of record NZ_JBQCWB010000003.1, on the reverse strand, counting down.
CCAGAAGAAGCTGCGTGCAAATTTGTCTTTGTCGTAGATCACTTTGTATTGGCAAGTAGTGATGCCTTCAACGCCAGAAGTGTTTTCAGGGTCAACGCCTACGCCTGGGGTGTAGAAGTGGAACAGGTAGTCCCATTCACGCACGCCAACCATGCCTTCGTCGTAGTGAGGACGGCCGAGGATTTTGTAGATGTCGTCTTTGGTCAGACCAGGACGCATTTGATCCAGCTCGTCAAAAGTCGGGAATGTACCGCGGTCTTTGTTGAAGGTCAGGGAGTAAGGTTTAGGGAAGCGTGGCTCGTCTGTAGTGCCTTCAGGAGTGATTTTGCTCTTAGTAGCACAGGCGGCCAGCAGGCCGGTAGCCAGCAGGACGAAGCCTACTTTTGCGATTTTTTTCATTTGATAATCCTTTTATTGATTTTACCGGCCGAACTTTTCAGACGGCCTGTTAGTGCCGGCAGCGAGTTTGCCGGTTTACCCAAATAATGTTGTGCTTCTTAAAGATGTACCCGATGGTTTGACAAACAGAACATTGGCACATTCCGGCAGGGCATTACGCCTCATCTCCGTTGTATCCGCCTGAATCGGCAGAACCGTTCAGACGGCCTGACTGACATTTATTGTCACTTTGTAACAATTTCACTGCGAGTAAGGCTTGGGGTTTAGAGATTTCCGGTTTTTGATAAATCAGGTTGTATTGCGTAATACCTTGTTATCTTTGTGCTTTAGTTCTTTTTGGCATTTGCCGGAGATTAGGTACTTAATCTTTCGGGTATTATCCCTGCAAATTGTATGCCAGTTTTCCTTTATACGCATAATCTGTGTATGTCAGAATGTTGGCTTTATACAAAATTCATATTAACGAACCAGAAACGGATTGTACCTTTTCTCATGCCCGATACTGGTCATACGGCCGTGTCCGGCTATAACTTGCGTGGTTTCGGGCAGGGTTAATAGTTTAGCGCAGATATTGTTTATGAGGTCATCATGATTGCCGCGCGGAAAATCTGTGCGACCAACGGTCTCATAAAACAAAACATCGCCTGCGACTAAAAGCCCGTTTTCGGCGTTGTAAAAAACGACTTGTCCGGGAGTGTGGCCGGGAATGTGGAGGACTTGGAAGCTGTGGTTGCCGACCTTGAGCGTTTCCCCTTCTTCCAGCCAGCGTGTCGGCGTGAATGACGGAGAAACAGGGAAACCGTATTGCGCCGTTGTTTGCGGAAGGGCTTGGAGCAGGAATTCGTCGTCTTTGTGCGGGCCGAGAACAGGTACGTCGCAGGTTTTCAAAAGCTCAACCACGCCGCCTGCATGGTCAAGATGGCCGTGGGTCAGCCAAATGGCGGTCAGCTTGAGGCCTTTGTTTTGGACTTGTTGCAATAAATAGGGTACATCGCCGCCGACATCGGTCAAAACGGCTTCTTTGGTTTCATCATCCCAAATCAACGTGCAGTTTTGACGGAAGGGGGTAACGGCATTGATTTCAAATTGGAGTGCCATGGGTGTTCCTAGGGAATGCTTATTTAATGTTGTTTACATTTCAGACGGCCTTTTGTTATTATGCATATATAATAAAAAAGCAAGTCTGGAAAAGTGTCTTATGAATAATGTAATGCGAACCATATTACGCTAATGTTAGAGCGTTTTGGGCTAGTTGCTAAATAAAAGAGCTAGAAAAGCGTCTAACCACTTGCAAATGTAGTAGGCGAATACATTTACCATGACGGCTAGCCAAAACAAATAAAATAGCTGCCACAAATACGAAATAGACATCGTAATTTATGACAGCTATTTGGCAGTACCTGGTCGATCTTATAGTGTAATTATTTAGTTATATTCTATTTTTTAAAAGCCTCACCGATGGAATAAATTCCGTCAAATAAGAAACCGAAAGCGATAAAGTAGATAAATACCTTACCGGAAGCAATCGGCTGGAATATGAGTAATAGGCCTAATAGTAAAAGAATTAGTGCAAGCCATTTTGCATTACGTCCCATGAGTGATACCATGCTGTCGGACTTTCTTGATTTAATGAAAATGATGATAGCATCGATTACCATCCAGATGCCGATTGTGATCGGGAATACTAACGGTAGGAATGCAAATCCGCCGCATACGAGAAAGATACCGAATAGAGCATTGATAATACCGCTGATGAGATACCAGCCGCTACGCAATTCAGGGGGTAACATAAAATAATTTATAATGGAGCTGACTGCACTGACAAAAAAGATAATAGAAAATAGCCAGGCAAAAGCCATGAGATTAATAACGGGATTTAAGAGTAAGAATATCCCCAGGATAATGCTTAAAATACCCGATAAAATAAAGAAAAATTTGCTTGAACCACTCATAATAATTCCTCCAATCTTTGGTACTGCTTATTTACAGTATTCATGAAATCATGGGGGATGTCAAATTGTAACGATAAAGACGAGGGCGGTTTGAGCAAATTTCCGCGATGGTGCGTTCTGCCTCGGGAAATTGGGACGGCATCCGTTTGCATGTTTTTGATGTGCCGCAGGCGCAGGGTAATCTGTATCAGCGGCTGGAAACGGCTTCGAAATGGCTGAAATCACACCCGTCGGCACGGTTTACGGTTATTCCGCAAGTCAAGGTGCGCGACAAACAGCATGCTTTGGATTTTTTGAAACAAGTTGAAGCGCTGGGTGGGGAAGGGGTGATGCTGCGTCAACCTGAAGCCCGTTATGCAAGCGGTAGAAATGGGCAGCTGTTGAAGCTGAAAAGTGAATATGATGATGAATGTACGGTAACGCGTCATTATGAGGGCAAAGGGCGCAATGTCGGGCGTTTGGGTGCGGTAGGGTGTAAAAACCGATATGGCGAGTTTCGTATCGGCAGCGGTTTTAAGGATAAAGACCGCGACCATCCGCCGAAAATCGGTGCGCTGATTACTTACCGTTATCGTGGTTTTACGCAAAAGGGAACGCCGAAATTTGCAACATTTGTCAGGGTGCGCTCGGATCGATAAAACAAATTAAAGGCCGTCTGAACATAGGTTTCAGACGGCCTTTAATATAGATGTTGCATAGCCTTTTATAAGGTTTCCAATACATCAGGCAATTCGGCCAAGCTGTTGAGCATGGCGACATGGGGCATGGCGGAAAGTTGTTGGGCGGTGTGCGCGCCGGTGGTGACTGCGATGGCGCGGATTTTGGCGTTGGCGGCCATTTCTAGGTCGTGGGTGGTGTCGCCGACGACGATGGCCTCTTCCGGCTCAACACCCAGTCGGTCGCAGAGGGCGAGTACCATATCGGGCGCGGGTTTGGACGGATATTCGCTAGCGCAGGCGGTTTCCAGCCAAAAGGCTTGGGTGCCGGTTTGCTCGATGGACCTATCCAGTCCGCTGCGGCCTTTGCCGGTCGCTACGGCAAGCCAATAGCCTTGTTGCCTCAAGCGTTGCAGGCAGGGCAGGGCTTCGGGGAACAGGGTCATGTTGCGGTTGTTGGGATTGAGGTAGTGCGCGGCATAGGTCTCAATCAGGGTTTCCTGAACGTGTTCGCTGACGTTGTGGGCAAGGCGGCGGATGATGCCGGAGAGGCTGTATCCGATGAGCGGACGGATTTGGTCGGCTTCGGGAACGGGCAGACCGCAATCGGCAAAGCTTTGTTGGAAGGTGTGGATGATGGGGTTGGTGGTGTCGGCAAGCGTGCCGTCCCAGTCGAAAATAATGAGTTTGGGTTTCATGGGTTTCCTTTCAGATGGCCTTTTCCTGATTTTCCAACATTAAAACAAATTGCGCCAATTCTTGCGGCAGGGGGGCTTTCAGAATCAGTTTTTCGCCGGTCAGCGGATGGGCGAGGTGCAGCTCGGAAGCGTGCAGGAACATTCTTTTCAAACCGAGTTTCTGCAGGCGTTTGTTGGCTTGATAGTCGCCGTAGCGTTCGTCGCCGGCAATGGGGCAGTCTTGTGATTGCAGGTGGACGCGGATTTGGTGGGTGCGGCCGGTTTTCAGGGTGGCTTCGACAAAGGTCAGGTCGGACAGGCCGACTTGGTGCAAAAGGCCGTCTGAAAAACGGTTTAACACGCGGAAAATGGTGTGGGCGGATTGGCCGTCTTCGCTGACGCGCACCATTTTTTCGCCTTGTGCGCCGGTGTATTTGAACAGGGGGAGCTTGACGTGGAAGCGGTCGTTCGGCAGCCTGCCGACACCCAGCGCGAGATAGATTTTTTTCGGATGGTCGTTGCGGATGGCTTCGTGCAGTTTCACCAAGGCGCTGCGTTTTTTGGCAATCATCAAAAGGCCGCTGGTGTCTTTGTCGAGGCGGTGGACGAGTTCGAGATAACGTGCTTCGGGACGGGCGCGGCGGATTTGTTCGATGACGCCGAAGCTCACGCCGCTGCCGCCGTGGACGGCAACGCCGGAAGGTTTGTTGATGACCAAAAGCGCATCGTCTTCGTAAACGATGTCAAACTCGCGAGCAGGCGCGGCCTGGCTTTCAGACGGCCTTTGTTTTTCGGCGATGCGTATCGGTGGAATGCGGACGGTATCGCCTGCCTGAATGCGGTTGTCGGGTTTGCAGCGTTTTTTGTTCAGCCGCACTTCGCCGGCGCGGATAATGCGGTGGATATGGCTTTTCGGGACGCCTTTGAGGATTTTTATCAGATAGTTATCAAGGCGTTGGCCTTCCTCGTGTTCGGCAACGGCAATCAGGCTGACTGAATCTTTGCGTATTGCGTGCATTTTCTCTATAATCCCAAACGTCCGTTTCGGGAACAGAACCTGCCGTCGCAGGCCGTCTGAAACGGATTTATTGTTAAAACGAGATTTTATATTAAAAACGCACTCCGCAAAGCATTTCCTTGTGTTTGTTCAAAGCCGGCAAACGCAATCCCGTAATTAAGTTTGAATTGAACCTGCCGTCCGGCCGGGCGTAAGACGCAGTCCGCGCAGCACCGTCCGAAATTACCGGCGCTACGATAATAAGAAGATGTAGGCTGCCTTATTTTGTCCGAAGCATCAGCATTCGGACGGCAGCGGAACCATCAACCTTTCCGCCGCATTGTTCTTTATTTCCTTCTTTATCCGAATCCGTCCGCACATGGCTTGAGTTCAAGCATGCAACCTTGCGGATTTCAAATCAAATACTGGTTACACGGGGATTTTCCCATCTTGCCTTTGAAGAGTGCCAACCGGACAGACAGGCCGTCTGAAAAAGATATTCACAAATCAAACGGCCGCTGTTCACGAGGTGACTATGAAAAGAATGTTATTCAACGCAACGCAGGCCGAAGAGCTGCGCGTTGCCATTGTCGATGGCCAAAACCTTTTGGACTTGGACATCGAAACGCTGGGCAAAGAACAGCGTAAAGGCAATATCTACAAAGGTATCATTACCCGCATTGAGCCGTCGCTGGAAGCGTGTTTCGTCGATTACGGAACCGACCGCCACGGCTTTTTGCCGTTTAAGGAAGTATCGCGTTCATATTTCCGCGACTACGAAGGCGGCAGGGCGCGTATTCAGGACGTGCTCAAAGAGGGCATGGAAGTCATCGTCCAAGTCGAAAAAGACGAGCGCGGCAACAAAGGCGCGGCGCTGACCACTTTCATCAGCCTGGCCGGCCGCTATTTGGTATTGATGCCGAACAACCCGCGCGGCGGCGGCGTATCCCGCCGTATCGAAGGCGAAGAGCGCCAAGAGTTGAAAGCCGCTATGGCCGAACTCGATATTCCAAACGGCATGAGCATCATTGCCCGTACTGCCGGCATCGGCCGCAGCGCGGAAGAGTTGGAATGGGACTTGAACTACCTCAAACAACTCTGGCAAGCCATTGAAGAAGCAGGCAAAGCACACCACGATCCTTACCTGCTCTTTATGGAAAGCTCGTTGCTGATTCGTGCGATTCGCGACTATTTCCGTCCCGACATCGGCGAGATTCTGGTGGATAATCAAGAAGTTTATGACCAAGTTGCCGAGTTCATGAGCTATGTCATGCCGAGCAATGTAGGCCGTCTGAAACTCTATCAAGACCACACGCCGCTGTTCTCCCGTTTCCAAATCGAACACCAAATCGAAAGTGCGTTCTCACGCAGCGTCAGCCTGCCTTCCGGCGGCGCGATTGTGATCGACCACACCGAAGCCCTGGTTTCCATCGACGTCAACTCTGCGCGTGCCACACGCGGCTCTGACATTGAAGACACCGCGTTCAAAACCAATATGGAAGCCGCCGAAGAGGTCGCCCGTCAAATGCGCCTGCGCGACTTGGGCGGTTTGGTCGTCATCGACTTCATCGACATGGAAAATCCGAAACACCAACGCGATGTTGAAAACGTCCTGCGCGACGCGCTCAAAAAAGACCGCGCACGCGTGCAAATGGGCAAACTTTCGCGTTTCGGCCTTTTGGAATTGAGCCGTCAACGTTTGAAACCGGCTCTGGGCGAAAGCAGCCATGTTGCGTGTCCGCGCTGTGCCGGTACCGGCGTTATCCGCGGCATCGAATCCACCGCCCTGCACGTTTTGCGCATTATTCAAGAAGAAGCGATGAAAGACAACACCGGCGAAGTACACGCACAAGTGCCTGTCGATGTTGCCACCTTCCTGTTGAACGAAAAACGCGCCGAGCTGTTTGCGATGGAAGAGCGTTTGGATGTCAACGTCGTCCTGATTCCAAACATCCACTTGGAAAATCCGCACTACGAAATCAACCGCATCCGCATTGATGACGTAGAAGAAGACGGCGAACCGAGCTACAAACGCGTCGCCGAGCCGGAAGAAGACGAATCCGCCAAACCTTTCGGCAGCGAAAAAGCCAAAGCTTCCCGTCCTGAGCCAGCTGTCAAAGGCGTACGCCATACCCAGCCTGCACCGACTGTCGCCCCTGAGAAAAAAGCCTCTTGGTGGGACAGCTTCAAAGCTTGGTTGAAACGCATTTTCGGCGGCGAGCCTGCACCTGCCGCAGTTGCTCAAGAGCCTGTTGAAAAACGTACGGCAAACAACCGCAACCAAAACAGCAACCGCCGTTCAAACAGCCGCCGTCAAAATCCACGCCGCAACAACAAACATGACGGCAGTAAAGTCGAAGTGCGCGAAGTGAATGCCGAAGCTGCCGACAGCAAGTTTGAAGAAAACAAATCAAACGAAAGCCGCAATGACGAGCGTAAAGACACCCGCCGCAACCGCAACCGTAACAACCGCCGCGATGATCGCAACAATGAGCGCAACCGTGTTGAGGAAGTGGTTGAGGACGTAAACGTTCAAGAAGTGGCTGCACTGGCTGAGATGCCGTCTGAAAACCAAGCGGAACAAAACGGCAATAAACGCCGCCGCAACAACAGTCGCAACGAGCGCAACCGTAATCAATCTGCGGAAAACCGTGTTGAGGACGTGAACGTTCAAGCCGATGGCAAACAGGCGCAAGTCGAAGCGGACGACAACGCCCGCAACGAAGAGGGCGTGAAAAACAATGGCCGTCAAGGACGAGACTGCAACAACCGTCAGCGCAACAATCGCAACGACCGCCGTTCCAACAGCAAAAAACGCAATATTCCGTCTTCAGCAAAAATCGAGCAATACCTGAACATTACCGACACCGCCGACAAAGTCCTCTTTGCTGTAGCGCATGTTTTAGGTTTGAACGAAACGGTTGAAGCTGAAAATGTACCTTTGCCGCAGGAAGATGATCATGCCGAGCCACTGGTGATTGTAGTATCCGAGCCTGAAGTGACCAGCGCAGAGCCATTCGTATTTGCGATTGAAAGCGAAGACGAGCCTGCCGTAGCGCAAACTGAAGGCGTAGATGCCGAACAAGCCCTGCTTGCTTCTGCAGTCAGCAACGTCAAAGAAGCCATTTCTGCAGTATTGTCTCCGAATGAAACGGCTACTGTTGCACCGGTTGAAGTACCAGACGAAACTGTTGCCACACCAGCTGAAGCCGTAGCTCAAGCAGCGCCTGTTGCAATCGTTGTGCCTGAGAGCTTGGGCGATTTGATCTTCGTTGAAACCGATCCGCAAGCTGTTGCCGCTTTTGCCGCGCAGCCACAACCTGAACCGGTCGCTAAAACACGCCGTTCGGATGTGCCTAAAGTAGAAGTGGAAGACGTAGCAGTCGAAATGATTTTGGTGGAAACACGCAAAGATTAAGATTGGTTTTCCAGTTAAAAGCCCGATGTTGAACGCATCGGGCTTTTTTATTGGCAAGGAATTGTGCTGCTCATTTTCTTTGTGTTTGCCATGAGCGTTGCTTCATGGTTAAAAAAGCAGGATAGCTTGCTGAGAAAGGGAGGAGTGTGATTCTTTCGATGGGAAGGGCTTGACGATAAATAGATCGGTATGAAAAAAGGCTGTCTGAAATGGTTTCAGACAGCCTTGGTTTGTGTGTGTATGTTTAGGTATTGTGATTATTTTTTGTTCAGAGAGTCACGGATTTCGCGTAACAACAGAACTTCTTCGCTAGGCTCTGCTGGTGCTTCTTCAGCAGGAGCGTCGGCTTTTTTCAAGGAGTTGATGGCTTTAACCACGCAGAAGATGGCAGCGGCAACGATCAGGAAGCTGATCACAGTGTTGATGAACAGACCGATGTTCAGGGTAACGGCACCGGCTGCTTGAGCGGCCGCCAGGTTGGCGTAACCTTCAGCAGGAGCGGCTTGTGCGCCGTCTTTCAGGGTAATGAACAGGTTGGAGAAATCAACGCCGCCGATCAGCAGACCGATAGGAGGCATGATTACATCGTCAACCAATGATTTGACGATGCCGCTGAATGCTGTACCGACAACCATACCGACTGCGAGGTCGACAACGTTGCCACGCATAATAAATTCTTTAAATTCTGAAGCGATTGACATAATTAATCTCCTGTATGTGTTTGAGTCAAAATCAGATGTGATTCAATAAATCGGCAGGCATCTTAACGCTTTATTAGTTAAGAAAAATTCAATAATGTTAAATTTTGTATTTTATACCAAAAATGTCCTGCTTCTATGCCTTCTGTATGAAAAACAGGCCGTCTGAAATTTTTCTGTTACTTTTTTACACCACTTTTTATCAGCGGCTAAGTATTAGATAACATGAATGTTATCTTTAGAATCAATGTTCTATCGGAATTTCAAATTGAGGTAGAATGATAATATAATAATGTTGAAAATATAATCATTGAAAGCCTGTAAAGGCAATGTTTCGTATCCGTATTTGACTTTCAGACGGCCTTTTTGGTTATGCAGTTATTCAAGCCATAATGTAATAGTCATAAAAAACGCACTTTCATGATGAAAGTGCGTTTTGTGTAAAAACTGTTTAGTTCTCTTCGTCATTCAGCGCATTGATGCTGTAACCGCCGTCAACGTAGGTAATCTCGCCGGTGATGCCGGAAGCGAGGTCGGACAAGAGGAAGGCGGCGGTGTTGCCGACTTCTTCAGTGGTAACGTTGCGGCCCAGTGGGTTGTGGGAAGCGACGTGGCCTAAGAGTTTGCTGAGATCGGCGATGCCGGAAGCGGCCAGGGTTTTGATCGGGCCTGCGGAGATGCCGTTGCAGCGGATGCCTTCTTTGCCCAGGCAGGCAGCAGTGAAGCGGATGCCGGCTTCGAGGCTGGCTTTGGCCATGCCCATAACGTTGTAGTTAGGAATGGCACGAACGGCGCCCAAATAGCTCAGGGCAACGATTGCGGCGTTGCGGCCCTGCATCATCGGACGTGCGGCTTTGGCCAGCGCAGGCAGGCTGTATGCGGAGATTTCGTGAGCGGTGTTGAATGCTTCGCGGCTAATGCTGTCGAGGAAGTCGCCGCTCAAAGCTTCTTTCGGGGCAAACGCGATGGCGTGCACCAAACCGTCGAGGCCGTCCCAGTGTTTGCCCAAGTCAACGAAAACTTGGTTGATTTCGTCGTCGCTGGCAACGTCGCAGCGGAACACGAGTTCGGAGCCGAGTTCGGCCGCCATTTTACGGACGCGCTCTTCCAGTTTGTCGACAACATAAGTAAATGCCAATTCCGCGCCTTGTTCGCGGCAGGCTTTGGCGATGCCGTAAGCGATGGAACGCTCGGAGATCATGCCGGTAATCAGAATTTTTTTGCCTTGCAAAAAGCCCATTTTCTTATCCTTTAGCAGTGGTATTGCGGTTGCATTAAACTGCGCATTATAGCAAAAACCGCTGTTTCGGCATAGAAAACAACGGATAACCCTTTGACTTGCCTCAAATAGGGATAAGGTTTTCTGTCAAGGCCGTCTGAAACCTGACGGAACGGCGGCAAAACGTTATACTTGATAGTCTTAATGACCGATGTTTCAGGAGTGAACCATGCCCGAGCAAAAACGCATTCTTTGCCGAGAACTCAGCCTGTTGGCGTTTAACCGCCGTGTACTGGCTCAGGCGCAGGATACGAAAGTTCCTTTGTTGGAGCGTTTGCGTTTTTTGTGCATCGTGTCTTCCAATTTGGACGAATTTTTTGAAGTCCGCATGGCGTGGTTGAAACGCGAAAACAAACTGCGTCCGCATCAGCCGCTCGACAACGGAAAAACCGCGGCCGAAACCATCGAAGCGGTGGCGAAAGAGGCGCAGGCTCTGATCCGCGAGCAGTACGACCTGTTTAACAAAGTATTGCAGCCTGCACTCAGCCGCGCTGGCATTCATTTCTATCGCCGCCACAAATGGACGGCCGCGCAGAAAAAATGGATCGAAAACTATTTCGACAATGAGCTGTTGCCCATTCTCACGCCCATCGGCCTTGATCCGTCACACCCGTTTCCTCGCCCGTTAAATAAATCGCTCAACTTCGCCGTCGAACTCGAAGGCACGGATGCGTTCGGCCGGCCGTCTGGTATGGCGATTGTGCAGGCTCCGCGCATTTTGCCGCGCGTCGTCCCCATGCCGTCTGAAATTTGCGGCGGCGATGCAGGCTTTGTGTTCTTGTCTTCGATTTTGCACGCCCATGTCGGCAAACTCTTTCCCGGCATGAAGGTGAAAGACTGCCATCAGTTCCGTCTCACGCGCGACAGCGATTTGACGTTCGATGAAGAAGATTTGAAAAACCTGCGTGCCGCGATTCAAAACGAATTGCACGACCGCGAATACGGCGACGGCGTGCGCTTGGAAGTAGCAGACACTTGTCCGGCGCATATTCACGACTTTCTGCTTGCCCAGTTCAAGCTGACTTCTGCCGAGCTGTATCAGGTCAAAGGCCCGGTCAATTTGGTGCGCCTCAATGCCGTTCCCGATTTGGTGGACAGGCCGGATTTGAAGTTTCCGCCGCGCAATGCAGGCCGTCTGAAAGCCTTGCGCAAAAACGGCTCCGTGTTCAAATTGGTCAAACAGTCACCGATTTTGCTGCACCACCCGTATCAGTCTTTCGATCCGGTTGTCCAAATGATACGCGAGGCAGCGGCCGATCCGGATGTGTTGGCCGTCAAAATGACTATCTACCGTACCGGCAGCAATTCTGAGCTTGTGCGCGCATTGATGAAGGCCGCACTGGCGGGCAAGCAAGTTACCGTCGTGGTCGAACTGATGGCGCGTTTTGACGAAGCCAACAACGTCAACTGGGCGAAACAGCTGGAAGAGGCGGGCGCGCACGTCGTGTACGGCGTATTCGGCTACAAAGTTCACGCCAAAATGGCTTTGGTTATCCGCCGCGAAGACCGTGTGCTCAAGCGTTATGCACACCTAGGTACCGGCAACTACCACCAAGGCACATCGCGCATCTACACCGACTTCGGCATCATCACCGCCGACGACCAAATCACTGCCGATGTGAACACTTTGTTTATGGAAATCACAGGTTTGGGCAAGCCGGGCCGTCTGAACAAGCTCTATCAAAGCCCGTTTACCCTGCACAAAATGGTCATCGACCGCATCAAGCAGGAAACCGAACACGCCAAAGCCGGCAAACCGGCGCGGATTACCGCCAAGATGAACTCACTCATCGAGCCGAGTGTAATTGATGCGCTGTATCAAGCCAGCGCAGCAGGCGTGCAAATCGACCTGATTGTGCGCGGTATGTGTACTTTGCGCCCAGGTGTAAAAGGCTTGTCCGAAAACATCCGCGTCCGCTCCATTATCGGTCGCCAACTCGAACACTCGCGCGTGTATTGCTTCCATAACAACGGCGCAGACGATACCTTTATCTCCAGCGCCGACTGGATGGGTCGCAACTTCTTCCGCCGCATTGAGGTCGCCACGCCGATTACCACGCCCGAACTCAAAGAACGCGTGATCCGCGAAGGTTTGGAAATGGCCTTGGAAGACAATACCCAGGCTTGGCTGATGCAGCCTGACGGCAGCTATGTCCGCACCCAGCCGCAAGACGGCAAGCCTGCGTTTGGTTTGCAGGAAGGTTTGTGGAAAATATACGGACGTTAAATTGAATAATGTCTCAGGCCGTCTGAAACGCAGGTTTCAGACGGCCTTTTTTGATTTTGCCGTTATAATTCCGTTTCCCAATCTTTCAGACGGCCTTTTCCTATGAAATCTTACCCCGATTCCTATCTCCATTTTGAAAACCTCGAATCTCCCGAAACGCAAGATTTTGCCGCCGCGGCGCATGCCGAAACGCGTGCGCGTTTTTTAGAAAACGACAAAGCGCGCGCATTGTCCGACGGCATTTTGGCGCAGTTGCAGGACACGCGGCAGATTCCATTTTGTCAGGAACACCGCGCGCGGATGTACCATTTCCATCAGGACGCAGAATATCCGAAGGGCGTGTACCGCGTATGTACCGCGGCGACGTACCGTTCCGGCTATCCCGAGTGGAAAATCCTGTTTTCGGTGGCGGACTTCGACGAATTGCTCGGCGACGATGTGTATTTGGGCGGCGTGTCGCACTTGGTGGAACAGCCCAACCGCGCGTTGTTAACACTGAGCAAATCGGGCGGCGATACCGCGTACACGCTGGAAGTGGATTTGGAAGCAGGGGAGTTGGTAGAAGGTGGTTTTCACTTTCCGGCAGGCAAAAACCATGTGTCGTGGCGCGATGAAAACAGCGTGTGGGTGTGTCCGGCTTGGGACGAACGCCAGTTGACCGAATCGGGCTATCCGCGCGAAGTGTGGCTGGTGGAACGGGGCAAAAGTTTCGAGGAAAGCCTGCCGGTGTATCAAATTGCCGAAGACGGCATGATGGTGAACGCGTGGCGTTATCTCGATCCGCAGGGTTCGCCGATTGATTTGATTGAAGCATCGGACGGTTTTTACACCAAAACCTATTTGCAGGTCTCAGCCGAAGGCGAGGCGAAACCGTTAAACCTGCCCAACGATTGCGACGTGGTTGGCTATCTGGCCGGACATCTTTTGCTGACGCTGCGGAAGGACTGGAACCGCGCGAACCAAAGCTATCCGAGTGGTGCGCTGGTGGCAGTAAAATTAAACCGCGGCAAATTGGGCGCGGCGCAGCTTTTGTTTGCGCCCGATGAAACGCAGGCATTGGAAAGCGTGGAAACGACCAAGCGTTTTGTCGTGGCGAGCCTGTTGGAGAACGTACAAGGCCGTCTGAAAGCATGGCGCTTTACCGACGGCAAATGGCAGGAAGTCGAACTGCCGCGCCTGCCTTCGGGTGCGTTGGAAATGACCGACCAACCGTGGGGTGGCGACGTGGTTTACCTTGCCGCCAGCGATTTCACCACGCCGCTGACGCTGTTTGCGCTGGATTTGAACGTGATGGAACTGACCGTCATGCGCCGCCAGCCGCAGCAGTTCGATTCAGACGGCATCAACGTGCAGCAGTTTTGGACGACTTCAGCCGACGGCGAGCGCATTCCTTATTTCCACGTCGGTAAAAACGCCACGCCCGACACGCCGACCTTGGTTTATGCCTACGGCGGTTTCGGCATTCCCGAATTGCCGCATTATCTCGGTAGCGTCGGCAAATATTGGCTGGAAGAGGGCAATGCCTTTGTATTGGCAAACATCCGCGGCGGCGGCGAGTTCGGCCCGCGCTGGCATCAGGCGGCGCAGGGAATCAGCAAACACAAAAGCGTCGATGATTTGCTGGCCGTCGTGCGTGATTTGTCCGAACGCGGCATGAGTTCGCCCGAACACATAGGTTTGCAGGGCGGCAGCAACGGCGGCCTGATTACCGCCGCCGCCTTCGTGCGCGAACCGCAAAGCATAGGCGCGCTGGTGTGCGAAGTGCCGCTGACCGACATGATCCGCTATCCGCTGCTCTCCGCCGGCGCAAGCTGGACGGACGAATACGGCAACCCGCAGAAATACGAAGTCTGCAAACGCTGGCTGGGCGAATTGTCGCCGTATCACAATCTTTCAGACGGCATCGATTATCCGCCTGCGCTCATTACCACCAGTCTCAGCGACGACCGCGTCCATCCTGCCCACGCGCTCAAGTTCTACGCCAAACTGCGCGAAACCTCGCCGCAATCTTGGCTCTACTCGCCTGACGGCGGCGGCCATACCGGCAACGGCACGCAACGAGAATCCGCCGACGAACTCGCCTGCGTCTTGCTGTTTTTGAAAGAGTTTTTAGGGTAGAAGCAAGCAGCAGGACTGACCGTTTTGTAAAGTTGAGAAACAAAATACTCTTGTTTCGGCAAGTGAAAAGAAGGCCGTCTGAAAAACGAATATTAAAGTTTTTCAGACGGCCTTCTTTTCTTTTAACTTTCAACATATCCCGATAAAATGGACACTTTGTAAGTGATCATTGATGGAAGACGCAATTATGGCAACCGAACCGAAAAATTATACACGATTTAGAAAATAATTTCAAACAAAACAATATATTAAAACTCAAACAAATCTTTCCCGAAGTCTTTTGCGAAGACCAAATCGACTTTGAGAAACTCAAACTCGTCCTTGGTGCAGAAAACCTTGCCGGTGTGGGCGAACCGTTATCAATTCGATGCTGTAGAAACTAGTAGCGTTGTTTACAGTATTTCCAGGAGAATACTGAAACATGAACATGCACAAAAACACCCGTCTCACCCCGTCTCTGGATTTGGATATCCTCAACGGCATCATGCGCCAAGCCGTGTTGCAGCAGCTGCAAACCTACTTGGGCGCGGACACCGTCATCGAAACGCACATCACCCGCGACATGCTCGAACGCGCAGAAAAAAATCCGCCTCTCCAACGCCTTGAGAGGCGTGTTTGAGGCGGATTTGGTGTACTAGGAACAATCAATGATTTCTCGGAAATGGATAAAGCCTGAAGGCGATTATTCGTTAGACGGTTTATCTGTCTGAGACTTGTGCGTTTGCAATATGCGCACTACCTTACCCTCATAACGCTGGCGTAACCACGCCTGTATCCGCTCGTAATCTTTGGCAGGTAGTGGCTGCTCCAATTCGAGAGAGACAACGACGATATCGTCATATGTATCTGTCTTCGGTTCTGCGTTTTTTTGGCTTTCAGACTGTTCGGAAACAGGCGTTGTTTGCGCTTTATCCCAAGCCAAGCCGCGTCCGACAACGATTTTTTCCGCTTCCGGATATTGGGCTTTTAATTCCTTAAGTACCGCAGCATCGTCAGCACCGGCGGTATCGGCAGTTTTGCCCGCAAGCACGGTATCGATGTAGGCCTGCTGCTCTTTCAGATCATTTTGCTGCTGAACCGAGTTGTTTTGGCTTGCCAGCAATTCTTCGATTTTGGCATCGTCCCCTCCCGCATAAACCACGTTTACCTTCGGCGCTTTCACACCTGACGCTTCAAGGCTTTTCACCAGCAAGGCGGAAATTTTCTCGGCATTGCCCGTTCCATTGACAATCAGATCGACTTTATTTTCTCTATAGTTCAACATCTTACGCAGTACGAAAAAACCTTCCTGTTGCTTCGCAGTGGCAATGGCAGCATTGGCTCTGGTGTTGAAGATTTCCTGACGCACCAGTCTTGATGCCATATATCCGCTCGGAATCATCACTGTCAACACTACGGCTGTGATAATAATACGGTGTAGTCTGCGTTTGGTCTCACTTACCAGCCCCCTGCGCGGCAGCTTAAGTAGTTTGGAAAACAGTAGGGTGGAAAAAGCGATGAACACGCAGTTGATGGCAAACAGATAAAAAGCACCGAAAAAATAGTGCCAGTTACCGTGTGCTAGTCCATAGCCCGCCGTGCACAGAGGAGGCATCAGTGCAGTGGCAATTGCCACACCCGGGATGGCATTGCCTCCTTCTTTGCGCGTTAATGCCACAATGCCTGCACTACCGCCGAAGAAGGCAATTAACACGTCCCATAGGGTTGGCTGGGTACGTGCCAAAAGCTCGCTTTGTGCCTCTTTCAACGGGGTTAGCAGGAAATACAGTGTAGCGGTAACCAAACTGATGACGATGAACACAATAATATTGCGTGCTGCTTGGCGGATCAGTGCAGTATCGCCTACCGCGGCACCGTAACCCATACCGACGATCGGCCCCATTAACGGGGAAATCAACATCGCCCCGATCACTACTGCCGTGCTGTTTACATTCAAACCGATACTCGCCACGGCAATGGCAAACATTAATACCCACATGTTAGGTCCAGATACCCGCGTATTGGCACGGATGGCAGCATCGATTTTGTCAGGATGAGCTTGGTCATGTGCAAGGTTGAATACATCTTGCAGTTTGGTCATGGCACCATTGTCTTCTTGTTTCTGCTTTTCTTGTATTTCCTGATTTTTACTTTCTTCCTGATCTTGCATATGCGTATCCTAAAGTTTTAATAGTTTATTTTAAACATCTAATTCATAAAGAATTTTTGAGTAATGAAATAATGCCTTGCCATTACGGCTAAATCTGACAGGCACACTTCCCGCAATTTACAATATATTAGCATACGTCCGCAAACTTTTCCTCCGTTAGATGAAGGAAGGGCAAAGTTGCCGTTACAGCAAGCCGTAACGTGGGCTTTACCCACGAGATGAATGCCAAAATGAAAGTCTATGTGACTGTTGTCGGATTTAGTTGTTGGATGGTGGATTTCGTGGGCAAAGCCCACGCTACTTGGGTTATCCCAAATCTGCCTTGATTGAATAAAAGGTCGTCTGAAAACAGGGAAATCAGTTTTCAGACGACCTTTCCGCTTCTTAACTTATTGATACCAAAGAAAAACAAATTCCTGCTTGTAGGTTAAAATCAGCCTATGCTAATATGCGCAACAACAGGTTTTTCCAGAATAATCTGTGCTAAAATGTAGGATTAGATGGAAAACTCTATCCGAATTCGGTACAATACCGACGAATTATTTCTCTTAAACAACCTGCCGTAAGGCGAAAAGGAACGACTGACATGTCAAACATCGAACAACAAGTTAAAAAAATTGTTGCTGAACAACTGGGCGTAAACGAAGCCGAAGTGAAAAACGAATCTTCTTTCCAAGACGATTTGGGTGCTGACTCTCTGGACACCGTAGAACTGGTGATGGCTTTGGAAGAAGCTTTTGGCTGCGAAATCCCTGACGAAGACGCTGAAAAAATCACTACCGTACAATTGGCTATCGACTACATCAACGCCCACCAAGGCTAATCGGTCGCACCAAACATCCAGCCTCTGCTGCGCCATCGCAATAGAGGCTTTTACCTTATTATTAAACCCCTGAAATTTCAGACGGCATGAGTTTTGCCCGTTTTCACGAAGAAAAAGAGCAAGGCTGCCGCGAAAATCCCGACAACCAACAGCGAGATTATCATGAGTCAGAGAAGAGTAGTCATCACAGGTCTTGGCCAAGTATCACCGGTCGGCAACGACGTCGCCACCGCATGGAGCAATCTGCTCGCAGGCAAAAGCGGCATCGGACGAATTACCCGCTTTGACGCATCCGACATCAACAGCCAAATCGCCGGCGAAGTGCGCGATTTCGACATCGGCCAATACATCAGCGCGAAAGAAGCGCGCCGTATGGACGTGTTCATCCACTACGGTATTGCCGCCGCCCTGCAAGCCATCAATGATTCAGGCTTGGACGATTTGGAAACCCTCGACAAAGACCGCGTCGGTGTCAACATCGGCTCCGGTATCGGCGGCCTGCCCAGCATCGAAGCGACCGGCAAAGCCGTTATCGAAGGCGGCGCGCGCAAAATCAATCCTTTCTTTATTCCAGGCTCGCTGATTAACCTGATCTCCGGCCACGTGACCATCCTCAAAGGCTACCGCGGCCCGAGCTACGGCATGGTGTCTGCCTGTACGACCGGCGCGCATTCTATCGGCGACTCTGCACGACTGATTAAATACGGCGACGCAGACGTGATGATTGCCGGCGGTGCAGAAGGCGCGATCAGCACTTTGGGCGTTGGCGGTTTCGCCGCCATGAAGGCACTTTCCACCCGCAACGATGATCCTGCCACCGCTTCCCGTCCGTGGGACAAAGGCCGTGACGGTTTCGTCATTGGCGAAGGCGCTGGCGTGCTGGTGTTGGAAGAATTGGAACACGCGAAAAAACGCGGCGCGAAAATTTACGCCGAAATTGTCGGCTTCGGCATGAGCTCCGATGCCTACCACATTACCGCGCCTAATGAAGAAGGCCCTGCATTGGCGGTTACCCGCGCCCTGAAAGATGCCGGCCTGAATCCTGAAGACGTTGATTACGTCAACGCACACGGTACATCGACTCCTTTGGGCGATGCCAACGAAACCAAAGCCATCAAACGCGCTTTGGGCGATCATGCGCGCAAAGTCATCGTTAACTCCACCAAATCCATGACCGGCCACTTGCTTGGCGCAGCCGGCGGCGTGGAAGCGTTGTACAGCGTGTTGGCGGTACACGAGCAAAAATCTCCACCGACCATCAACATCTTTGAACAAGACGTTGAAGCCGGTTGCGATCTGGACTACTGTGCCAACGAAGCGCGTGACGCGAAAATCGACGTTGCCATCTCCAATTCCTTCGGCTTTGGCGGTACCAACGGCACATTGGTATTCAAACGCTTCAAAGACTGATAGAAGGTTTTAAGTAGATTAAAAGGCCGTCTGAAACTTGGTTTTCAGACGGCCTTTTTTATTTCGAAAGCTAAATATTCTTGATAATCTGTATCATTTGTATAAAAATACCGATTCCTATCAATATCGCCCGGATTTTATCGGGTAATCAACCCAATTACATTTTTATCAGGAGTCTGCAATGAAAACTATCCGTATTCTGGCATTGGCCGCCGCACTGGCTGCCGTACCTGCATTTGCGTCTGATTTCGGCCATGAACAGGCATTGATCATAGACGGCAAGCCTGCCCATCTGTCAGAAACTTCAGCCCGTATTTTGGCAAACGAAACCCTGACTGCGCCGCAACTGGTCGAAGACATTACCGACGGATTGGGTTCGAATAAAATTCCGGGTTATAAATTGATGATTATGGGCCGCACTTATTCGGTGGCGGCAGAAACCAAACCGCCGAAAGAGGGCCAAACTCAGTGGCGGGACAATACGTTTATTCATCGAGGTGTAAAACTGTTTGTCGGTATTCCGGTTAAAAACGGCAAGATGGATTTGGCGTCTGCCCGATTAATTAATATCGGCGTGGTTGACGACAACGGTGGTGTTGCTCCGCACGACAAAGATGAGAAAATCCGCCCCGTCGGCAAACAGCTGATGTCTCCAGATACCAAAGTGGAAAATGTGAAACTCAATATTGCCAAACTGACGTTGCCAAATATGAAATTGGGCGAAACCAGTGGCGGTGGTGTGAAATTGGAAGCATCGGCAACATTGGACGGTAAGCCGATACAGACTAAAATCGATAGCACTTTCTCCCGCTTCTATTCCGCTAAACCGGCGGCTACACGGCCGTTTATGGCAGATGCACGGTTTGTGAAATAATCGCAAAGGCCGTCTGAAATCCAGTTTCAGACGGCCTTTTGTTTAAAAATCAATTTAATATCGCATCATTTTGCTGTCCACCTGCATTGCCCAAGCATCAATACCGCCTTGCAGGTTGTAGAGGTTTTCAAATCCGGCATCTTCCAAATACATTGCCGTGTGCAGGCTTCGGATGCCGTGGTGGCAGTAAACGACGATGGGCAAATCGTCGTCGGGCAGCTCGTTTTGGCGCAGGGGGATGAGGTTCATCGGGATATGAATGGCGGCGGGCAGGGTGCAGATGGCGCGTTCTTCATCGGTGCGGACGTCGAGCAGATGAAATGCGCGGCCTTCGTCCTGCCATTGTTTCAATTCAGTGGGCGAGAGTTGGATGATGTCGGTCATAGGGTAGGGTGTAAAAGTATGAGGCCGTCTGAACTTTCAGACGGCCTGTTGTTTAAAAATCGAAATCGCCGAACGGATTGGCCGATTTGTCTTCCAAGTGTGCCACGACGGTGTCGAACAATACTTTTTCGGAAAACTCATTGCCGTTGCGCGTCAGCAAAAGCGCGCGTTGTACCGGTTTGCGGCCGACGATAACCACCATACGGCCGCCGTCTTTCAATTGCTCTTTCAGAATTTCAGGTACGCTGTCTACTGCGCCGCCTACATAAATCGCATCAAAAGGAGCGCCTTGCGATGCTTCGGTCAGGCCGTTGTTTTGCACATAATCAACGTTGGCAAAGCCTAATTCGTCCAAAACTTTTTTGGCGCGTTGCTGCTGCTCGGCATCGATGTCATCGGTAATGACTTTGCCGGCCAGTTTGGACAGCAGGGCGGTTGCATAGCCTGAGCCTGTACCGATTTCTAAGACGGTTTCGTCTTTTTTCAGTTTCAAACCTTGAGCCAGGCGGGCAACGACTTTGGGTTCCAACATCTTATGGCCGTTGGTCAGCGGCAGCTCCATATCCGCATAGGCCAAACCTTGAAAAGCCTCGCCGACAAAATGTTCGCGCTCGATCTCCTCCAAAGCATCCAAAATGTCGAAGTCCAAGACATCCCACGGACGAATCTGCTGTTCAACCATATTGAAACGCGCTTTTTCAAAGTCCATATTTGTGCTCCGTTCAATTCTTAATTTTATCGAAGCATACATTATAAATCCTTGTCGGAGAGTGTGCCATCTTTCAGACGGCCCAGAGGCTCGTTAATAATTGCCAAGCGCACATATATCCACTAAACTTTCACATTACACGACGCTACAGCAAGCAACAACCAACACACGGAGCAATAAAGATGTATCACCAAATCGGAATGTGGGATCAAAAATGGGTTATCGGCAACTGGAAAATGAACGGCCGACTCCAAAACAACAATGCGCTTATGCACCGCTTCCGTATCATGCCAACCGCAGAACGCGTGTTAATCGGCCTGGCCGCTCCGACCGTTTATCTGTTGCAACTGCACAACGCCATGCAGATTGTTTTGAACAACCGCATCTTGACCTGTGCGCAAGACGTGAGCCGTTTCCCGAATAACGGCGCGTACACCGGCGAAGTGTCCGCCGAAATGCTTGCCGACATCGGTACAGACATCGTCCTTATCGGCCACTCCGAGCGCAGCCTTTATTTCGGCGAGAAAAACGAAATCCAACGCCGCAAAATGGAAAACGTCCTCAACGTCGGCCTGATTCCATTGTTGTGCGTCGGCGAAAGCTTGGAAGAACGCGAAGCCGGTAAAGAACACGAAGTCATTGCCCACCAGCTTTCCATCCTGCAAGGTTTGAACACCCAAAACATTGCCGTTGCCTACGAGCCGGTTTGGGCGATCGGTACAGGCAAAGTTGCCACCGTCGAACAAATCGCCGATATGCACGCATTTATCTACAAAGAAATCTTGTCTTTGTGCGGAAGCGATGTTAAAATCCGCGTTCTTTACGGCGGAAGTGTGAAAGCGGATAACGCGGCCGACATCTTCGCAGTACCTCATGTAGACGGCGCATTGGTTGGTGGCGCGTCATTATCATATGACTCCTTTACCGCCATCATCAACGCAGCACAAGCCTCGTAGAAAACATATGGAAGCCTTTAAAACCCTTATCTGGATCATTAATATTATTTCCGCTTTAGCCGTAATCGTGTTAGTATTGTTGCAACACGGTAAAGGCGCGGATGCCGGCGCAACGTTCGGTTCCGGCAGCGGTAGCGCGCAAGGCGTATTCGGTTCTGCCGGTAATGCCAACTTCTTGAGCCGCTCAACTGCTATTGCCGCAACATTTTTCTTTGCGACCTGCATGGCGATGGTGTATATTCACACCCACTCCAGTAAGCACGGTTTAGACTTCAGCGATGTGAAGCAGACCCAGCAAGCTCCTAAGCCTGCAACGCCTGCACAAAACAATACAACTCCTGTTGCACCGAATCCTCAGCAGCAGTAAGACAATTTGATTTATGCCGACATGGTGGAATTGGTAGACACGCTATCTTGAGGGGGTAGTGGCCGTAGGCTGTGCGAGTTCAAATCTCGCTGTCGGCACCACATTAGAAAATCTAACCGCTTTTTAGCGGTTATTTTTTCGTCTTGAGAATCTGCCTTTCATTTACCTTTAGGTTGAGACAGGGAAATACAATGAAGCGTTTGGTTGTCGGCATCAGCGGTGCCAGCGGTTTTCAGTATGGCGTGAAGGCTTTGCAGCTTTTGCGTGAGCATCAGGTAGAAACGCATTTGGTGGTTTCGCAAGGGGCGGAGATGACCCGCGCTTTGGAAACGGATTACACCAAAGAAGACGTTTATGCTTTGGCGGATGTCGTGCATTCCGTCCGTAATGTCGGGGCAAGTATTGCCAGTGGATCGTTTTTGACGGATGGGATGTTGATTGCGCCGTGTTCAATGAAAACCTTGGCTTCGGTTGCTCATGGATTTGCCGATAATTTGCTCAGCCGTGCGGCGGATGTAACGTTGAAAGAGCGGCGCAAGCTGGTGTTGATGGTGCGTGAAGCGCCGTTAAACTTGGCGCACATTGAAAACATGCGTCGCGTGACAGAGATGGGCGGCATTGTGTTTCCTCCCGTTCCGGCTTTATATCAGAAGCCTGAATCCATCGAAGATATGATTACACACAGCGTCTCTCATGCTTTGGACTTGTTCGGTATCATTCAAAACAATGTGCCGCGATGGCAGGGCTGATGTTTCAGACGGCCTGAGTATAAGTTACGACTGAGAAGGAAGATAAAAACCATGCAAACGATTCCTGCCAATATAGTGAAGTTTTTGAGTAATCATCATGTCGTCAGTATTGCTGCTGCGGAAGAGGGCGAAGTTTGGGCGGCTTGCTGTTTTTATGTGTTTGATGAGGCGAATGCCCGCTTGATTGTGCTGACATCTTTGAAAACGAAGCATGGCGGAATGATGAGCCGTTCTGCCAAAGTAGCCGGCACTATTGCCGGACAACCTGACAGCATCGCAAAAATCAGCGGCATTCAGTTTGCGGCGACTGCCACTTTGATTGAGGATGAAGCGGATCTGAAAGCGGCGCAGTCTTTGTATTACAAAGCGCATCCTGCTGCCAGAGTGATGAAAAGCGATGTTTGGGCATTGAATTTGGACAGTGTGAAATTCACTGACAATAAATTGGTATTCGCACAAAAAACTTACTGGAATCGCAAGGATTAAGAAAAGGCCGTCTGAAAGATGAAATTTCAGACGGCCTTTTGTGCTTTAAGAATTAATCGTGTCCGATGTCTACGGTTTTTTCTTTGTAACGTGTGTCGGGAATCAAAACAATTTTATCGTCCACTTTGCCGATGGCTTTCACGTCTTTGCCCGGATAGTCCAGCTGGTGCAGGAAGTAGCGGATACAGTTCAAACGTGCACGTTTTTTGTCGTCGGAGCGGATGATGACCCAAGGCGCGTCGCCGGTATGGGTGTGGAAGAACATGGCGTTTTTGGCTTCGGTGTAGTCGTCCCAGCGGTCGAGTGACTGGATATCCACAGGGGATAGTTTCCAGTGTTTCAGGG
This sequence comes from Neisseria sp. P0016.S008, assembly GCF_051957775.1. Taxonomy (NCBI): domain Bacteria; kingdom Pseudomonadati; phylum Pseudomonadota; class Betaproteobacteria; order Neisseriales; family Neisseriaceae; genus Neisseria; species Neisseria sp. P0016.S008. The sequence continues at coordinate 226,146 of NZ_JBQCWB010000003.1, read as the reverse complement.
GGTCGTCACGACGGGAGATGAAGCGGCGGAGTTGTTCTTCACGGGATACGGAGAACCAGAATTTGAACAGGTGGATGCCGCTGGCAACAAGCATACGTTCCAATTCAGGGGTTTGACGCATGAAGAGCAGATATTCGTTAGGTTCGCAGAAGCCCATAACGCGTTCTACGCCGGCACGGTTGTACCATGAGCGGTCGAAGAATACCATTTCGCCCGCGGTCGGCAGGTTTTGGATGTAGCGTTGGAAATACCATTGGCCGCGTTCGGTAGTGGTTGGTTTCTCCAAAGCAACCACGCGCGCGCCACGCGGATTCAGGTGTTCCATAAAGCGTTTGATGGTACCGCCTTTACCGGCTGCGTCGCGGCCTTCAAACAGGCTGACGATACGCTGACCGGAATCTTTAACCCAGCTTTGTACTTTCAACAATTCGATTTGCAGCTTCTGTTTTTCTTTTTCGTAAACAGAGCGGCGCATACGTTGTTTGTACGGGTAGTTGGCAGGAAGCGGTGCGCTGCTCGAATCTTCGTCAGTGCCGCGTCCTTCGTGTTCCAAAACAGCCTTTTCGAATACTTGCAGCTGGTCTTGTTTCTCGCCCAGTTCAACATTCTCGAACGGTTCTAATTGGTGGTCTGCCATAAAGTCTCCTTATCGATTAAGTTTTAAATGATATGGTGTGGTATGGTTTGATTCTACCCTTTTATACTTCGTTCGACTACATAAAATTACATTCGAGTGCTTTTTTTGAATTTGTCTGCTAACTTATGTAAAAGCAGCGTATAATCAGCCTATTTGTACAGCAATCATGCCTTATTTCGCCCTGTTTGACGATGCCGTGAGCGGCCGAGCAAAACTCTATCAAAATCATGTAGAAAGCCATCGGTTTTATCATAACGAACTGGATTCGTTAACAAGTATTTTGCAAGCCGGTTGGAAAAAAGGTCTGCATGCAGTGTTGTTTGCAGACTACGAATTCGGATTGTCATTGATGGATATTTCATCCGCGCGCAGTGGCAATTTGCGTTTGCACTGGTTTGCCGATTGTTCCGAAATCGATGCCGAAAGCTGGCTGTCCAATCATTCAGACGGCCTTGAGGCAGGCATCTCCACTCCCCGATTCTCCGTATCCGAAGCCGATTATCTCGAGCATATCCGTCAAATCCACGAAGCTATCCGCCGCGGAGACACCTATCAAATCAATTACACCGCACGCCTGCACCTACAAACTTACGGCAATCCGATCCAGCTTTACCGCCGTTTGCGCCAGCCTGTGCCGTATGCCGTTTTGTCTTGTCTGCCCGACGGGGCAGGGCAGGACGCGTGGACTTTGTGTTTTTCTCCCGAACTTTTCCTCAAAATCGATTCAGACGGCCTGATCACAACCGAGCCGATGAAAGGCACTGCGCCGATTCTTCATGATGGACAAGATGAACGCCGTGCCGTTGAATTGCAAAACGACCCGAAAAATCGCGCCGAAAATGTGATGATTGTCGATTTGTTGCGCAACGACCTCGGCAAAATCGCGCAAACGGGCAAAGTACGCGTGCCTGAACCGTTTAAAGTTTCCCGTTTCGGCAGCGTTTGGCAGATGACCAGTGCCATCGAGGCGCAGGTGCTGCCTGATGTTTCGGTTGCCGATATTTTCTGTGCAGCATTCCCGTGCGGCAGTATTACCGGCGCGCCCAAACGAATGAGTATGCAGATTATTGAGTCTCTTGAATCCGAACCGCGCGGTTTGTACACAGGCAGCATCGGCTTTTTACATCCGTGTGATACGGGTTTGGGATTTGAAGGCGTATTTAATGTTGTGATTCGTACCTTATCTCTGAAACCGGTTTCAGACGGCCTTTATCAAGGTGTTTATGGTGTCGGTTCGGGGATTGTGATTGATAGCGATCCTGAAGCTGAATATCGCGAGTGCGGTTGGAAGGCGCGTTTTCTCAATAACTTGCGGCCTGATTTCGGTATTTTTGAAACCATGCGCGTGGAAGACAAACAATGTCGTTTGCTTGATTTGCACTTAGGCCGTCTGAATAGCTCGGCACAAGCACTCAACCTGCCTTGGCCTCAAAATGCGGCAGAGCAAATCCAACACTATATAGATGCGTTGCCAAGTGGATTATTTAGAGTCAAAGCCGCTTTGTTTTCAGACGGCCTTGCATTGAGCCATGCGGCTGTTTCTGAATTGGATGGGCAACAATACGTCATCCTGAGTGAACACACATTAAACCAACGCGATTATCTACGCCGTTTCAAAACCACGCGCCGTGAAATGTTTGACCAAGCATGGAAAACGGCAGAAGGGCAGGGCGCATTTGATAGCCTGTTTTTCAATTCAGACAGCCTGTTGTTAGAGGGTGGAAGAAGCAATGTGTTCGTCAAATATCAAGGACAATGGCTCACGCCGTCTTTGGATTTGGATATTTTGAACGGGGTAATGCGCCAAGCGGTATTGAGGCAGCCGCAGCTATATTTAGGTGCGGATACAATCAAGGAAACCCATATCACGCGCGCTATATTGGAAAATGCGGAAGAAATCCGTTTGAGTAACGCTTTAAGGGGCATGTTTGCGGTTTCGCTCCGTAAATAAATGGCAATAGTCAAATCATCGTGATTCAAATTGTCGTAAAGCGGCAATATCCGATAGAATACGTCATTTCAACAATGAGGCCGTCTGAAAGGGAAAACAATATGGCAAAAGCAAAAGGTGGATTGGGACGCGGTTTGGATTCGCTGATTTCCAATGCAGTGGACAGCAGTAGTAGCGACCGCCTGACAACGGTTGCCATCGCCGATATTCAGCCCGGCCGCTATCAGGCGCGTGTGCAAATTGATGATGAAGCTTTGCAGGAATTGGCCGATTCCATTAAAGCGCAAGGCATTATCCAGCCGGTTATCGTGCGCGAACGTGGTCTGTCTCAATATGAATTGATTGCCGGCGAACGCCGTTGGCGTGCTTCCCAGTTGGCTGGTTTGACCGAAATTCCCGTCGTTATCAAGACCATTAGCGACGAAACCGCGTTGGCCATGGGTTTGATTGAAAACCTGCAACGTGAAAACCTCAATCCGATTGAAGAAGCTCAAGGTTTGAAACGTCTTGCCGATGAATTCGGCCTGACTCATGAAACCATCGCAAAAGCCGTCGGTAAAAGCCGTAGTGCCATCTCCAACAGCCTGCGCCTGTTGAGCCTGCCTGAGCCGGTTCAGGAAATGCTTTATCAACGCCGCCTGGAAATGGGGCATGCTCGTGCGTTGCTGACTTTGCATGTGGTTGACCAATTGGAGTTGGCGCAGAAAGCCGTCAAAAACGGTTGGTCGGTGCGCGAGGTAGAGCGCCGCAGCCAGTTGGCGCATCAAAAAGCCAAACCGGAAGCGGCCAAAACCATCAGCCCGGATATCCGCCGTATCAATGATGCCCTGACCGAGCGTTTGGGTGTCAATGCCGAAGTCAAAACCAGCAATCAGAAAAAAGGCAAAATTGTACTGCATTTTGATACGCCGGAAACATTCGAATATTTGCTGAAACAGTTAGGCATTAATCAAGAGTTTTAACAGTTTTATAAACAGGCCGTCTGAAAAAAGGTTTTCAGACGGCCTGAATTTTTGATAAAAGGACTGGTCGTACAGATGTTTACAATACAAATCAAAATCTTCTGTAAAATCTGTGTAGCAACATGTAATTTGTGTTAAACTCTGTTCCTGCAAAGATTTGTTTTATATGTGTTAATCATTTATCTGTGAAAAGTTCACAAAGATTAACATATTGCTTGACGTTAACAAACTTCTTGATTATATTAATTTACCTTGCGTTTTGGGGTGTGGAGTACAATGAATCAGATAGTCCCATTGCAAGTGATTGTATTGTTAATAATTTCAATTGTTTGTGCGTTATTTTCCGGATTCCCCGGCTTCCTCTCTGCTTTGGCGGGAGGATTTTCGTATATTTTGCCTACCCTGGTTGCAGTTTTACTTTTAAAGTTTTCCCGACGAAATCCCGATCTGCAAAGTTCGATGTTTATCGGCGGAGAGGTTTTAAAAGTAGTGCTGTCGCTGGTATCTATGTTGGTTGTTTTTGCGATATGGCATCGATCACTGGTATTTTACCCATTTTTATTGGCGTTTCTTGGCGTCAGTCATTTGGTTTTTTTAGTATTGTTGAGAGTGAAACACTATGGCAGGTGAAACTATGACCGCTGCCGACTACATCAAGCACCACTTGCAAAGCTTGACCAGTATGTCGGATGTTACTCAGGGTCAAGGACTGAAAAACATCGCTGATTTTTCGTTCATTAACCTTGATGCAATCTTTTTTGCTGTTCTGTTAGGCGTAATCGGCAGCTTCCTTTTGTGGCGTGGTGCCAAAAAAGCAACTGCTGGCGTGCCCGGTCGTTTTCAGGCGGCTGTTGAAATTCTGTTCGAATTCGTGGATAACATGTGTAAGAGCATTATCCATAACGAACAATCGCGTAAAGCCGTTGCGCCTTTGGGTTTGACCCTGTTTGTCTGGATTTTCCTGATGAACGCCATGGATATGTTGCCGGTTGATTTGCTGCCGGTGGCATGGCAAGGCATTACCGGTAATCATCATGCACTGTTGCGCGTTGTACCGACTGCTGACTTGAATACGACTTTGGCTTTGGCAATTGGCGTATTGTTGGTATGTATTTATTACAATATCAAAATCAAAGGCTTTGGCGGTTGGATTCACGAATTGTTCAGCGCGCCTTTTGGCCCGATACTCGCTCCGGCTAACTTTCTGCTGAACTTGGTAGAGTTTTTGTCCAAAACCGTATCCCACGGTATGCGGTTGTTTGGTAATATGTATGCCGGTGAGCTGGTGTTCCTGCTGATCGCTTTGTTGGGTGGTGCATGGGCATCAACCGGCAGTATCGAAACTTTGGATCCAATTTTGTTTGTGTTCCATCTGATTGCCGGTTTGGCTTGGGCGATTTTCCATATTTTGGTTATCACCTTGCAGGCATTTATTTTCATGGCGTTGGCGTTCGTATACATCGGACAAGCGCATGATGCACACTAATCAAGTAGTTTTTTCGTAGTTTGTTTTTGTAGTTTAACCTTTACTATCTTAAGGAGTTTAAAAATGGGTTTGATTGCTATCGCATGTGGTTTGATCGTTGCTTTGGGCGCATTGGGTGCCTCTATCGGTATTGCAATGGTTGGTTCTAAATACTTGGAATCTTCTGCTCGCCAACCTGAGCTGATCGGTCCTTTGCAAACCAAACTGTTCTTGATCGCTGGTCTGATCGACGCTGCCTTCTTGATCGGTGTGGCTATTGCCCTGTTGTTCGCCTTCGTTAACCCGTTTGGTACTGGTGCTGCGTAATCAAAACGGAGCGATCCGTTCAGATACAGGCTTACGGTCTGTTTGATTAACCCAGATACGAAGGTTAAGTAACGTGAATATTAATGCAACCTTATTTGCGCAAATCCTGGTTTTCTTTGGCTTGGTTTGGTTTACGATGAAATTCGTATGGCCTCCGATTGCCAAAGCATTGGATGAGCGTGCCGCAAAAATCGCCGAGGGCTTGGCTGCTGCCGAACGCGGTAAGAGCGATTTTGAGCAGGCAGAGAAAAAAGTTGCAGAACTTATGGCCGAAGGGCGTAATCAGGTAACCGAAATGGTTGCCAACGCCGAAAAACGTGCTGCAAAAATTGTAGAAGAAGCCAAAGAGCAAGCTTCTCATGAAGCAGCACGCATTGCAGCCCAAGCAAAAGCTGATGTGGAGCAAGAAGTTAACCGTGCGCGCGAAGTGTTGCGCGAACAGGTTGCTACACTGGCTGTTAAAGGTGCGGAATCTATCTTGCGTAAGGAAGTTGATGCTTCCAAACATGCAGATTTGCTCAGTACCTTAAAACAGGAGCTGTAATCTTATGGCAGAGTTCGCAACGATTGCCAGACCTTATGCGAAAGCATTGTTTAGTCTGGCTCAGGAAAAAAACCAAATCGAGTCTTGGTTGGGCGAACTGAAAGAACTCGCAGCGGTTGTTCAAGATGAGAAAGTCATTGCTTTCATCGAGCAACCGGAAACGGGAGCTTCCGAAAAAGCAGAAACGCTCAAAGGTCTTGTCGGTATCAAAAATGTCGAATTGGCAAATTTCATTACCGTTTTGGCCGAGCAGAAGCGTTTGCTGGTATTGCCGGAAATTTATGCCCAATATCAAGATTTGACCTTGATACACAACAATACGAAATCGGCAGTAATTTACAGCGCGTATGAACTCAGTTCTCAGCAGCTGGCCGATGTTACCGATATCCTGACAAAACGCTTCAACAGCAAATTGGATGTGGTAGCTAAAGTTGCCCCTGAATTAATCGGAGGCATCAAAGTAGAAGTGGGTGATCAGGTCTTGGATTTGTCCGTACAAGGCAAACTGAATGCTTTGTATGCGACTATGACAAATTAGGAGAGTTTTCATGCAGCTTAATCCTGCTGAAATTAGCGATTTGATTAAAGCCAAAATCGAAAATCTGTCCGTCAATGCAGAAGTGCGTACCCGTGGTACCGTTGTTTCTGTTACAGACGGCATTGTGCGCATTCATGGCTTGTCAGACGCGATGCAAGGTGAGATGCTCGAATTCCCCGGTAACACTTTCGGTCTAGCCATGAACTTGGAGCGTGACTCCGTCGGTGCCGTAGTGTTGGGTGAGTACGAACACATTAAAGAAGGCGATACAGTTACCTGTACCGGCCGTATTTTGGAAGTGCCGATCGGTCGCGAACTGGTTGGCCGCGTGGTTGATGCATTGGGTCGTCCTATCGATGGTAAAGGTCCAATCAACACAACATTGACTGCTCCAATCGAAAAAATTGCACCAGGCGTGATTGCGCGTAAATCGGTTGACCAACCAATGCAAACCGGCCTGAAGGCTATTGACTCTATGGTTCCGGTTGGTCGTGGCCAACGTGAGTTGATCATTGGTGACCGTCAAACCGGTAAAACTGCCGTAGCACTGGATGCCATCGTTAACCAAAAAGGTACAGGCGTTATCTGTATTTATGTGGCTATCGGTCAAAAAGCATCTTCTATTGCCAACGTAGTACGCAAATTGGAAGAGCATGGTGCGATGGAACATACTATCGTGGTTGCTGCAACTGCTTCTGAAGCCGCTGCACTGCAATACATCGCTCCTTACTCCGGTTGTACCATGGGTGAATTCTTCCGTGACCGCGGTGAAGATGCACTGATCGTATACGATGACTTGTCTAAACAAGCCGTTGCATACCGTCAAATTTCCCTGCTGTTGCGCCGTCCACCTGGTCGTGAAGCATATCCTGGCGACGTATTCTACCTGCACTCCCGTCTGTTGGAACGTGCAGCTCGCGTCAGCGAAAACGAAGTTGAAAAACTGACCAATGGCGAAGTAAAAGGCAAAACCGGTTCTCTGACTGCGTTGCCAATTATTGAAACCCAAGCCGGTGACGTATCCGCATTCGTACCAACCAACGTAATTTCGATTACAGATGGCCAAATCTTCTTGGAAACCGACTTATTCAACGCCGGTATCCGTCCTGCAATCAATGCCGGTATTTCCGTATCGCGCGTGGGTGGTGCAGCACAAACCAAAGTCATCAAAAAACTGGGTGGCGGTATCCGTTTGGCGTTGGCACAGTACCGTGAATTGGCGGCGTTCTCGCAATTTGCTTCCGATTTGGACGAAGCAACACGCAAACAGCTGCAACACGGTGAAGTGGTTACTGAATTGATGAAACAAAAACAATTCAGCACATTGAACACTGCCGAAATGGCATTGACTTTGTGGGCGATCAACAACGGTTCTTACGCAGATGTTCCGGTATCCAAAGCCTTGGCTTTCGAAGCAGAATTCTTGAGTTTCGTACGTACGCAACATCCTGAGGTTCTGGAAGCGATTAATGCATCAGGCGCAATGTCTGACGAAAGCGAAAAAGCATTGACCGAAGCCATGAAATCTTTCAAATCTTCTTACGCTTACCAAGCATAAGTATTGAGATGAAAGGAGTCTGAAATGGCAGTCGGAAAAGAGATTCTCACCAAAATCCGTAGTGTTCAAAATACCCAAAAGATCACTAAAGCGATGCAAATGGTGTCGACCTCTAAAATGCGGAAGACTCAAGACCGGATGCGCTTAGCGCGTCCGTACGCCGAAAAAGTGCGTACAGTGATGAGCCATCTTGCACAGACCCATGCCGATCATGGTATCAAATTGTTGGAGCCGCACCGCGAAGTGCGTCGTGCCGGTTTCATTTTGATTACCTCGGATAAAGGTTTGTGCGGTGGCTTGAACGCAAACGTACTGAAAAAGTTTTTGGCGCAAGTTCAAGAGTATCAGGAACAAGGCATCGAAGTCGAAGTCGTGTGCCTGGGTAGTAAAGGTTTGGCTGCATGCCAAAGCATCGGTTTGAATGTTATTGCCAGCGCAACCAATTTGGGCGATACCCCAAAAATGGAATTGCTGCTCGGACCTCTGACCGAAATCTTCCAACGTTATGAGAAGCATGAATTAGACCGTATCCATATGGTTTACTCACGTTTTGTCAATACAATGCGCCAAGAGCCGCGTATGGAAGTTTTGCTGCCTATCGGTGAAAACGTTATTGACGACGAAGCGGGTCATTCTTCATTTACTTGGGAATACCGCTACGAGCCGAGTCCTATCGCCGTATTGGAATATTTGGTTCGCCGCTATTTAGAGTCTGTGGTTTATCAGGCATTGAGCGACAACATGGCATCCGAACAAGCCGCGCGTATGGTAGCGATGAAAGCCGCAACCGACAACGCAGGCAATGCCATTAAAGAATTGCGCTTGGTGTACAACAAATCGCGTCAAGCTGCGATTACCACAGAATTGTCAGAAATTGTAGCAGGTGCAGCGGCAGTTTAATGCCGTCTGAAGCCTGAACAGGAAATTAGGATACGATAATGAGCCAAGGCAAAATCGTACAAGTTATTGGTGCGGTGGTTGACGTGGAATTTCCACGCGACGCTATCCCGCATGTTTACGATGCCCTGAAATTGGACGAGAACGGTCTGACTCTGGAAGTTCAACAGCTTCTGGGTGACGGCGTTGTCCGTACTATTGCAATGGGTAGTTCAGACGGCCTGAAACGCGGCATGTCTGTAAGCAATACTGGTGCGCCAATCACTGTGCCGGTAGGTAAAGGTACATTGGGTCGTATTGTCGACGTATTGGGTACGCCTGTTGATGAAGCAGGTCCGATCGATACCGACAAGAGCCGTGCCATTCACCAAACTGCTCCGAAATTCGACGAGTTGTCTTCAACTACCGAATTGTTGGAAACCGGTATTAAAGTGATCGACTTGCTGTGTCCGTTTGCTAAGGGCGGTAAAGTAGGTCTGTTCGGTGGTGCCGGTGTGGGCAAAACCGTGAACATGATGGAATTGATTAACAACATCGCCAAAGCGCACAGCGGTCTGTCCGTGTTCGCAGGTGTGGGTGAACGTACCCGTGAAGGTAACGACTTCTACCACGAGATGAAAGATTCCAACGTATTGGATAAAGTAGCCATGGTGTATGGCCAAATGAACGAACCTCCAGGCAACCGTCTGCGCGTTGCTTTGACCGGTTTGACTATGGCCGAATACTTCCGTGACGAAAAAGACGAAAACGGTAAAGGCCGCGACGTATTGTTCTTCGTTGACAACATCTACCGTTACACTCTGGCCGGTACCGAAGTATCTGCACTGTTGGGCCGTATGCCTTCTGCAGTGGGTTACCAACCGACATTGGCTGAAGAAATGGGTCGTTTGCAAGAGCGTATTACCTCTACCCAAACCGGTTCCATTACTTCCATCCAAGCCGTATATGTACCTGCGGATGACTTGACTGACCCGTCTCCAGCGACAACTTTCGCCCACTTGGACGCAACCGTCGTATTGAGCCGTGATATTGCATCTTTGGGTATTTACCCGGCAGTTGACCCGCTTGATTCTACTTCACGCCAATTGGATCCGATGGTATTGGGTCAAGAGCACTACGACGTAGCGCGCGGTGTACAGTCTACTCTGCAAAAATACAAAGAATTGCGCGACATTATTGCCATTCTGGGTATGGACGAATTGTCTGACGAAGACAAACTGACTGTGATGCGTGCCCGTAAAATCCAACGCTTCCTGTCTCAACCGTTCCACGTTGCCGAAGTATTTACCGGTTCTCCAGGCAAATACGTTTCATTGCGTGACACCATCGCCGGCTTTAAAGCCATCTTGAACGGCGAATACGACCATCTGCCTGAACAAGCGTTCTACATGGTAGGCGGCATCGAAGAAGCGGCTGAGAAAGCGAAAACCTTAAACTAAGGAGGCCGGCATGAGCACCATGCAAGTTGAAGTGGTTAGTAGCGAGCAAAACATCTATTCGGGCGAGGCCAGCTTTGTGGTGGTTCCGACCGTTCAAGGTGAGCTTGGTATTTATCCACGACACGAGCCGATTATGAGTTTGGTACGCCCCGGAGCATTGCGTTTGACTGTTCCGGGTGAAGCTGAAGAAGTGCTGGTTGCCGTTTCCGGTGGCGTTTTAGAAGTACAGCCTGATAAGATTACTGTATTGGCAGACGTTGCCGTCCGCAGTACCGAAATGGATCAGGCGCGTGCTGAAGCAGCTAAAAAAGCAGCCGAGGCAGGTGTTTCTGCAGCCAAAGATGATAAATCTCTGGCCGAAGCGCACAAAGCATTGGCAGCAGCCATTGCCCAGCTGAAAACTTTGGACTACCTTCGTTCGCAAAAAAACAAGTAATGTGGGTTCATTAAGAAAAAGCACAACGAAATGTTGTGCTTTTTTATTTGTCTGAAGATAAGCGGCTTGATATTGAAATGTCGATAGACGAGTAAACAGCAAGTTTGAAATTGAAATGGTAGAACAGGTTTTTATGATTAAATTATTGCTGGATCATTATTGAAGCAGTTAGCCTTGTGATTCACATTTAAAATAGCCCACCCAATCTTTTTATCCTTGAAAACAGATTGGATGATTCCTAATTTATTACAACTACAACAGATCTGAATTTATCAGTATTGAAAATATTAGCGTTTTTCTGAGCTCGCATACAAAAAAGGCCGTCTGAAAAGTTTCAGACGGCCTTTAAATCATTATTACGGCATTCGTTTATGATTGGTCGATGGTTTTATCTAGTCCTTGGGTCAGGCCGTTGATGTCGCCACCATTCAGTCCCAACTCTTTCAAGAGACCGTCAACCAACGGGGCTTGGCTGCGGTAGCGCAGGGCGCTGTTGACCATTTGGTCTGCAAGGCTGGCTTGTGTGGTTTGGCCGTCTGAAGCGCCTTCCGCGCCGTTTGCACCACCGGCAAAGCCACCCAGACCATTGACTTGCAAAATCTTGATGTCTTCGATTTTTTCCATTGGGCGGACGGATTCGCGGATGATGTCGGGCAGGTGTTTCAAGAGGGCAAGGCGGACTTGCATTTCAACCTGTTCAACGCTCAGGACGTTGGCAGCTTCATTCACAGCGCGGGTACCTTCTGCATCAACTTTGTATTGTTGCTCTTGCGCTTGTGCCAACAGAATTTTGGCATCGGCCTCACCTTTGGCTTGCAGGCGGTGTTTTTCGGCTTCGGCTTCGGCAGCAATACGCACGGCTTCAGCGCGGTCTTGTGCGGCTTGTTTTTCAGCTTCAGCGGCAACAGTGAGCGAAATCGCATCTTTTTGCGCGGCTTCTTCAGCGGCAATCAGTTCCACCGCTTTGGCACGCTCGGCGCGTTCGGTTTCGCGTACGGTAATCACGCTCTCTTCTTCGCGAACGGCGGCGGCGCGAGCTTTGTCGGCTTCGGCTTTGGCTTCAGATTCGGCACGCGATTTTTCGGCAACGGCGATGGCGCGGTCTTGCTCGGCTAATTCGATGGCTTTGCGTCGTTCAACCTCCGCTTGCTCAACGGCTTGGGCTTTTCTAATGTCTTCGTTTTTAATGTCGCGTTCGGCGGCAATACGTTTCAAATCCACTTCGCGTTCGGCGGCAATTTTGGCTTCTTCCGCTTCACGTTTTTTCTGAGATTCTTGTTCGGCAATGCTGGCTTCTTGTTCAGCACGGCGTACCGAAATTTCACGCTCTTGTTCGAGTTTGGCGTATTCTTCTTCGCGCGAGATTTTCAGGCGTTGCTGCTCGGCTTCGAGGTTTTTGGTTTTGATTGCCAAGTCGGTGTCTTGTTCGATTTCGTTACGTTTTTTGCGGCGGCCTTCGATGGTTTCGGTCAGTTTGGTCAAACCTTCCGCGTCAAAGGCGTTTTGCGGGTTAAAGAACTCAAAGCTGGTTTGGTCGAGGCCGGTCAGGGAAACGGTTTCGAGTTCGAGGCCGTTTTTAAACAAATCTTCGCTCACGACTTGCTGTACTTTCTGAACGAAATCAACACGTTTTTCATGCAACTCTTCCATGGCCATTTCAGCAGCAACGGCGCGCAAGGCATCAACGAATTTACCTTCGACGAGGTCTTTCAACTCATCGGGAGACATGGTTTTCATACCCAGCGTTTGTGCAGCGGTCGCAATGCTCTCGGCGCTGGGTTTAACGCGGACGTAAAATTCTGCCATCACGTCAACGCGCATACGGTCGCGGGTAATCAGCGCTTGTTGGGCAGCGCGGCGCACTTCAAGGCGCAGTGTATTCATGTTGACGGGGATGATTTCGTGCAATACGGGCAGCACCATCGCACCGCCGTTCATAATGACTTTTTCACCACCAAAACCAGTGCGGACAAATGAGACTTCTTTGCTGGCACGGCGATACAGACGGGTCAGGATGAGGCCGAGTACAAACAGCGCGACGAGTATGACGCCGGCGATGGTGCCGATGGAGACCAAATTCATGGTTTTTCCTTTCTTCTTGTTAATATGCCTTTGGGGCGGTGGATTCAGAAGGCTTTGAGGGAGAGAGGCCGTCTGAAAGGGTTAAAAATATGGGTTGAAATAATAGGGTGGTTGTTTTTCTAATTGTTATTTCAAATTTCTAGATAGTGAGGATAGGGCGGTAAAGTATCTATTTTTACCGTATCGATAAATCAGCGGTTTCAGACGGCCTTAATCTACCAAGCTGCCGCTCGGATTTAAAATCGCTTTAAATGTATTTCCGTCCAACGACACCAGCAATACCGCATCGCCTTGTTTCAATACATCTTCAGAGTCAGGCTCTACCATCACATAATGCTGTTGGCCGTAAGCATCTTTTACGCGCACCTGCGCCGCATTGCCTACCCGAGCTTCGCCCAACACCACTGTGCCGACGCGACCGATTAAACTTTCCTGCAAAACGGCAGTGGTTTCATCTTTCGGCATAATTTTGTACAAACCGCTAGCCGTTACGCGCACCAAGGGCAGGGAAAGAAACCAAACGATGACTGCTGCCAGCGTGCCATTCAGATAACTGCCGAATACAATGGCAAAGGCCGTCTGAAACAGATAACCCGTTAATCCGTATACGGCAAGAAATACCACCATCAACATCAACACCGGAATACGTCCGACATACAGCCAGCTCAGGAAACGCACGAATATGCCTGCGTCCGCCACATCCAATCCGACCTCGGCGTGCGCGGTTTCGGTCAGACTGTCGGGCAACAGGTTGTCCAACCAGTCGCTGATACCGCCTGCCAGCATGGAAATGACTTCCAACACACCGAGCAAAACCATCAGCGCAATGGCAATGCCGAAGATTTCAGTTTCGGGGGTGTTGATTAAATTCCACATATTGCATTTCCTTATTCTTTTTAATTTTCAGACGGCATATATTTTATTTTAAAGTTAAGCCGATTGGATATGGGTATTTTTATTAATTTGTCGTAACCGACAGGATTTTTCCCAATTCGGCATTATTTTTGTTATTGAGGTGTGTATGGTTTTCTTTTTCAGACGGCCCCGTGAAGATAGAGGCCGTCTGAAACCGCGATTTTTTCAATATGGCTTATGATTTCGCTTTCAATGCCGCCAATCTTTCGGCAATGCGGTTGTTGCGGCTAAAGTCTTCCAGTTCTTTCAGCTTGGCCAACTGCGCCGCATCAGTGCTGCTGTGTACCGAGTTTTGGCGACCCATCACACGGTCGAAGGCATTGCCGCTTTTTTCAGCATCACGGGCAATGCGGTTGAGGTCGCTGCCGTTGCCACCGGCTGTTTTGCCTGTCCCCATGCTTTGCTGTGCGGCACGCCAGTCTTGCAACTGCTGCTGCATCTCGCGTTTTTTCGCCTGCAGGGCAGCGATAAAGCCTTCCAGCTCTTTTTCTTGTGCGGCACAATCGGCAATGGTGTTTTCCAAGATGGGCAGACGCGCTTCGATGTCCATCTGTTCGGCGATACCCGCTTCGGCAAGATCATCGCGGCCGGCATCTACAGCGGCTTGCAGATTGGCATCGATGGCCTCGTGGCGGTTGCTTTCATCGGCCATTTTCTTGGCGGCAAGGTGTTTCTGCGCCAACACTTTGCCCAATTCAGCACGCACTTCATCTACTGCGCGCTCAATTTCGCGGATGCTTTCGTTCATTACCGCTTCAGGCGCGAGGTTTTCCGCCGCATCAATCAGGGCATGAAAACCGCCGCTTACCAGACGGCCTACTCGGCGGGATAGGGTTTCGCTCATTTGGATTTTCCTTTCACTAAAATGTGTTTGTTTCATTTGGTATGGTGGCAGCCTTAAACTTCATTTGCCTGCTGCACAATCTTTGCCAGTTTCAAAGTGTTTTCAAGCTGTTGCAATACCGTATCGTCGTATGCAGCGCCTTTGCCGGTTACGGCGAGTTGCAAGATGCTGTCCGTGAGGCGGACGATGCGCCACATCAGTTCGCGCTCGTATTTTTTCAAATCATCGAGGTCGGCTTCTTCGGGCAGGTCGGCGGCGAGTGTTGCGCCCAAGTCGGGAAGCTGTTCAAACAAGCGTGCCACGATATGTGAATGCACTCCGGCCTGCTTTTCTGCGTGCAAGATTTCGTGTTTTGCTGCTTGGAAAAATTGCTCCTGCGCCGTCAGCGCGGAGCCGTAATCGCGTGTCTGCGTATGCGCCAAGCGCGCCAGCTTGAGCAATTCGCGGATTTTTTCAGACGGCGTATTCGCACCTTCGATTTTGAGTTCGGCAATAAAATCAGCATCTTCCTGAGTGATGCGCACACTAATTGGGATACGGTTCGTTGCATTCATATTCGTTTGCTTTGGTTTGTATTCATTTGAATACAAATATACAAGATGGGATTCTTAGGCGCAATACCTGAAACCGTATATTTATGTAAACATCAGGTCGTCTGAAACTTGATTTTCGGTTTTCAGACGGCCTTTTCCTTTATAATCCGTACATTATTTTCATATACACAGCAGGTTCTCCATGTCCAACAAACCCACACTCCTTCTCGTTGACGGCTCTTCTTATCTTTACCGCGCCTATCATGCCATGGGGCAGAATTTGTCTGCGCCCGACGGTGCGCCGACGGGGGCGATGTATGGCGTGTTGAACATGCTGCGCCGGCTGCGTGCGGATTATGTGCACGACTATTGCGCGGTGGTGTTTGATGCGAAGGGTAAGAATTTCCGCCACGAGATGTTTCCCGACTATAAGGCGACGCGCCCACCGATGCCGGACGATTTGCGCCCACAGGCGGAAGCCTTGCCGGATTTGGTGCGCCTGATGGGCTGGCCGGTATTGGTGATTCCGCAAGTGGAAGCGGATGACGTTATCGGCACTTTGGCTAAGATGGCTAGCGAAGCAGGGTGGAACGTGGTGGTATCTACCGGCGATAAGGACATGGCGCAGCTGGTGAACGAGCGCGTAACGCTGGTGAACACGATGAGCGGCGAAACACTGGACATTGAAGGTGTGAAGGAGAAATTCGGCGTACGCCCCGACCAAATCCGCGATTATCTCGCGCTGATGGGCGACAAGGTGGACAACGTGCCGGGCGTGGAAAAGTGCGGCCCGAAAACGGCAGTGAAATGGTTGGAAGCCTACGGCTCGCTGGCAGGCGTGATGGAACACGCTGCGGAAATCAAAGGCAAGGTGGGCGAAAACCTGCAAGCCGCTTTGGAACAACTGCCGCTGTCGTATGATTTGGTAACGATTAAAACCGATTTGGATTTGCACACCGAGCTTTCAGACGGCCTTGAAAGCCTGCGCCGTACTACGCCTAAATGGGCGCAGCTGGTTGTCGATTTCAAACGCTGGGGCTTCCGCACTTGGCTGAAAGAGGCGGAAAGCCGTATGCACGAAGCGCAAAACACTGATTTGTTCGGTAGTGAGCATATCGGCGAACAAGCTGCATTGGCGATGGAAACACAGCCGGAAAAACAACCCGAACTTGCCCCAGCCCCTGAAAAGCTGGATTATCAAGCCGTTACTACTGAAGCGCAATTTACCGCTTTGTTGGACAAACTGGCGCAGGCAGACACCATCGGCATCGATACGGAAACCACGTCCCTAGACGCGATGAATGCCGCGCTGGTCGGCATCAGCATCGCGTTCCAAGCAGGCGAAGCGGTTTACATCCCCGTAGGACACAGCCTGACTGCCGCCCCCGAACAACTTGATTTGCAAGACGTATTAGGCCGTCTGAAACCGCATTTGGAAAACCCCGCCCTGAAAAAAATCGGGCAAAACCTCAAATACGACCAACACGTTTTCGCCAACTACGACATCGCCCTGAACGGCATTGCCGGCGATTCCATGCTTGCTTCCTATATCATCGAGAGCCATCTGGGACACGGCTTGGACGAATTATCCGAACGCTGGCTGGGCTTGGAAACCATTACCTACGAATCGCTGTGCGGCAAAGGCGCGAAGCAAATCAGTTTTGCCGATGTCGCCATCGGGCAGGCGACCGAATACGCCGCCCAAGACGCCGATTTCGCCCTGCGCCTCGAAGCACACCTGCGCGCGCAAATGGATGACAAACAGCTTGAAATGTATGAAAAAATGGAGCTGCCCGTCGCGCAAGTATTGTTTGAAATGGAACGCAACGGCGTGCAAATCGACCGCGCCGAACTCGCCCGCCAAAGCGCGGAACTCGGCGCCGAGCTGATGAAGCTCGAACAAGAAGCCTACGCCGCCGCAGGCCAGCCGTTCAACCTCAACTCGCCCAAACAGCTGCAAGAAATCCTGTTCGACAAAATGGGCATTCCCACCAAAGGCCTGAAAAAAACCGCCAAAGGCGGCATTTCCACCAACGAAGCCGTGCTCGAACAGCTCGCGCCCGACTATCCATTGCCCAAAATCATCCTGCAAAACCGCAGCCTGGCGAAACTCAAATCCACCTATACCGACAAACTGCCAGAAATGATTTCCCCCAAAGACGGCCGCGTACATACCACCTACGCCCAAGCCGTCGCCATTACCGGCCGCCTCGCCAGCAACAACCCCAACCTGCAAAACATCCCCATCCGCACCGCAGAAGGCCGCCGCGTGCGCCGCGCCTTTACCGCACCGCAAGGCAGCGTCATCGTTTCCGCCGACTATTCCCAAATCGAGCTGCGCATCATGGCGCACCTCTCCGGCGACAAAACCCTCATCGCCGCGTTCCAAAACGGCGAAGACGTACACCGCCGCACCGCCGCCGAAGTATTCGGCATCGCCCCCGAAAACGTCTCGCCCGAACAACGCCGCTACGCCAAAACCATCAACTTCGGCCTGATTTACGGCATGGGCCAATACGGCCTCGCCAAATCGCTGGGCATAGACAACCTGTCCGCCAAAACCTTCATCGACCGCTACTTCGCCCGCTACCCCGGCGTCGCCGAATACATGCAGCGCACCAAAGAACAAGCCGCCGCCCAAGGCTTCGTCGAAACCCTGTTCGGCCGCCGCCTCTACCTGCCCGACATCCGCAACAAAAACGCCAACGCCCGCGCCGGAGCCGAACGCGCCGCCATCAACGCCCCCATGCAAGGCACCGCCTCCGACCTCATCAAACGCGCCATGATAGACGTGTCCCGCTGGCTGGTTTCAGACGACCTGAAAAGCAAACTGATTATGCAGGTGCATGACGAACTGGTGCTGGAAGTACCCGAAGCAGAACTGGATTCAGTGAAAGAAAAACTGCCACAGATTATGGCGAAAGTGGATGAAGGGATGTTGAAAGTGCCGCTGGTGGCGGAGGTTGGCGTGGGAATGAATTGGGAAGAGGCGCATTAATATGCCAAGTATTAAATACATATATTTGTTTTTACGTAAAACTGAGAACATTTTTTAAGAGAAAAGGAGTTAATTTAATGAAAAAAGAGAAGTTTAGTAAGATAGTCTTATGGGCAAGAGATAATTATCTTAATTTGTTTGGTTTTTTATCACTATTTTTGCTAATTATATGTTCAATATTTAAAAATTATAACTTTGGATTTTTAATAGGGTTTATTTTGGTCAGTTTAATAGCATTTTTACCTGAGATAAAAAAGATTATTGAAGAGTTTGGGATTTCTGAAATATATGGCGTTAAATTTAATAATGCTGTTAGGGTTGTAAAAAATGATATTAGTAAAGTTTTAGAAAATGCAGGAGAAACCCTTAAAGATTCGACATTAGATAAAGTTGCAATCGCCGCAGTAAATAGGATGAGTAAGGTTCGTCCATATACTCAATATGAAGACGAGATTGCTTCTGTACTTCATAACTTGGGGTATCCTTTTGCCCAAAATACTGGTGTAGTAATAGAGGGAAGTAGATTTTGTTATGACTTTATAGTAGATGTAAAACATAGTAAAAGTATTCAACCTGTTATTATTGAAGCTAAATTTTTTAAGAATAATCAGTTATCTGAGCGAGTACTTGAGCAAATTAGTAAAATATATTTAAGTGCATATAAATACCAAGGGAAAAATTTAAGATTTTTAATGATATCGAACAGAGAGTTTTTATTGGATGAATTAAAAAGGATTAGCACCATGGCTAATGTACCTATTGAATTTATCAAATTTATTAAATTTGATATGAATAAAGATGTTTTATTTGAAGATTTAAAAAATTATTTTGATAAAGTTGAAAATGAATGAATATCATAGCCAGCCGTAGGTCGGATACTTGTATCCGACAAAAGCCTGCTATCTCAAAAGCCGTCAGATTCAAGAATCTGACCTACTGAAACTGGGCATCGGGTGTAGGGTGTGTGCGGTACGCACGCACGCGGTGCTTGTAACCCAAAACCCACCCAAGGCCGTCTGAAAACCTTCTAAATGTTTTCAGACGGCCTTTTTATATTTCTTTCCATTTCCTGTATTATTCATATTGATTTAAACACTCTTTCTTGAAAGATAAAAATAATGTCGCTTACTTTAAAATCTGTTCTGACCGCCGGTTTGCTCCTTCTTGGATTCCAAGCCGCTGCCCAAGATATTCCACAAGCGTTTCAAGGCAAATGGGCAGGGAAGTATGAAGGGAAGGTTTCGCCCAAACATATAAGGGCCTTATGTGCCATGCGATATGCTGTAAATGAGAAAGAGCTTAACGCTGCTATGGGTAATGTCGATTTGTCGGAAGATAGCGGCTTTTATATTGAAATAGGTAAAAAATCAATTGAATTAAATGGTTGGGAATGGGGTGCGAAATATACGAAACTGAATTATCGAATTTATTCACCCGATAAAATTGCAGGTACGGCACGCGTTCGGGAAGAGGAGCCGGAGCAAGGTACGCAGATTTATAACGATAATTTTGAGTTTTCTTTAAACCGAGGCGTGCTGACGCAAAGATTCCGTGATTACTCGACGGACGGCTCAGGCAAAAAAGTTTGGCGGACGCGTACGCTGATGCGTTGCAAATAATATTCGGTAAATTGTAGCCAGCCTACCAAACCTAAACCCAAAACCCATCCGAGGCCGTCTGAAAACCTATCTTATGGTTTTCAGACGGCCTTTATTCTTCCCGCCGACAGGCATACAATCAAAAGTGCAGTACCTTTCATGGATTCAATACAAGGAGACAGTTATGCGCAGCATAAAATCAGTTGCATTGTTGTGTACTTTGGCATTGGGTGCGCCGGCGTTTTCGGCGGGTTTGACCAAAACGCTGCCGGGCGATTTGACGACGGCTCAGGCGCAGGCGGTGGTGCAGGCTTCGATGAAAAAGGCGCGTGAAATCAAGGTGCCGATGAATATCGCGGTCATGGACGCGGGCGGTAATTTGAAGGCGTTTGTGCGTATGGACGATGCGTTTATCGGCAGCATTGATATTGCGCAGAAAAAGGCGAAAACGGCACGCTATTTCAATATGTCCACCCGCGATTTGGGCAAGGCTTCGCAGCCGGGCGGCGAGCTTTACGGTATTGAGGTGACCAACGACGGTTTGGTGATTTTTCCCGGCGGTATGCTGCTGGTGGATAAAAACGGCGTTGTCGTCGGCAGCGTCGGCGTGAGCGGCGGCTCGGTTGATGAAGACGAAAGCGTCGCAAAAACAGGTGCGGCGGTATTGTCGGGAGGGTAAGCCGTAGTTTGAAACAAGACCCAATGCGTTTCTTTTCATGACTTGCGTTGGGTTGCTGAAATAGGCAGAGGCCGTCTGAAAATCCCTAAACATTTTCAGACGGCCTTTTTTATGCCGATTCTTTATATTCTATTTGCCGTATGCTTTTATTCTCGGCCTTTTGTCTCTTTTTTTCATGAATAATGTTGCCGGTGTTACAATCGGCATATTCTTATTGTTATCAAACAGGTGTTTCATGCAGTTTTTTGGCCTGCTTATTCCTATTATTATCGGCTATTTTGCTGATGAGATGTTCACCGGCGTCATTATTGGGTCGTTGTTTTGGCTGGTTGCTTGGTCAATCGCCAAACAACGCCAAGAAGAGCGTTTGGCTGAATCTGCTACGGCAGGCGACAGGATGCAAAAGCTGGAGCAGGAAATCGAGCTGCTGAAACAACGTTTGTCTGTGTTGGAGCATGAGGCTGTCCGTGATGAGGCGAAGGTGGGGCAGGGGCTTGAGGTTCGGGCTGTTGCCGATGTTCAGACGGCCTCTGAGCCGCTTCATGTTCGGGTTGAGCCTGAAGCGGAAGCTGCGCCTGTTAAGCAGAAAATTGAAGAGGCGTTTGCTCCTTCTTTTTCTATACCTATTAATCCTGTTTCTGCCAAGGCTGCTGCTTCGTCTGAGCCTGTTGTGGAAGAAGTTGTCGAGGCGGTTGCTCCGGTTGCTGCTGAACAAGCAAGGCTGCCTAAGAAAGAGGCTGTTGTTGCTTCGATGCCGTCTGAAAACGAAGAAGCGCCATCGCGTCAATTCGTTATCCATAAAGATAAGGTGGAAGGCGGAGAGTATAAGTTTTCCGACAATCCGATTTTTGCTTGGTTCTTGCGCGGTAATCCGCTGTTGAAAACCGGTATTGTGGTGCTGTTCCTCGGCTTGGCGTTTTTGTTGCGCTATGCCTCCGAGCGGGTTCATGTGCCGGTGGAGCTGCGTTATCTGACGGTGGCAGGCGCGGGTTTGGCGGCGGTAGTCGGCGGCTGGAAGCTGCAAAGCCGTAAGCGTGAATATGGCTTGGTGTTGCAGGGTTTCGGCGTGGCGGTGATGTATTTGACGGCCTTGGCGGCGTTGAAACTGCATCCGCTGCTGCCTGTGTCGGTCGTGTTCGGGCTGATGGTGGCGATGGTTGTGCTGATGGCGTGGCTGGCGGTAAGGCAGAATGCGCAGATTATGGCGCAGGTTGCTTTAATCGGCGGTATGGCCGCGCCTTTGCTGACTTCAGACGGCAGCGGCAATTATTTGGTGCTGTTTTCTTATCTTGCCCTGCTCAATGGCGGTGTGGCCGCGATTGCGTGGTTTAAGGCATGGCGTCCGCTGAACCTGACGGGTTTTGCCGCTACTTTTGCCATTGCCGCGCTGTGGGGCATGCGAAGTTATACGCCGCAACATTTCGCTACTACCGAGCCTTTCCTGATTTACCACTGGCTGCTTTATACCTTTATCGCTTATCTGTTCGCACGCCGTAAGCTGACGGAAAACAGCGAAGACAGCGTTACGCCGATTGCCGACAATGCGACTTTGGAGGAGATTGGCAACAGTATTTATACACACGGCCTGCGTGTGCATGTCCTCGACCATACTTTATTGTTTGGCACGATGGCGGCGGCGTTCGGCCTGCAATACCGCATGGTGGAGCATTGGCCGTCTGCAGATGCGCTTTCCGCATTGGGTTTTGCCACTGTGTACGGACTGGCCGCGCTGCTGCTGAAACGTCAGCAGGGTTTGTATATTTTACGTCAGGCGTTTTTTGCTTTGGCGGTGTTGTTCCTCACGATTGCTGTTCCGCTTTATTTTGAACCGAGCAATACGGTCATTTTGTGGAGTGCAGAATCCGCGCTGGTGTATTTCTTCGGTCTGCGCCAACAGCGTCCGCATATCCGTTTGGGTGCGCTGATTGTTTATCTCTTGGCAGCACTGATTCAGCTGGGTAATTATCAGGGCTTCGGCACTGATACCGTTCTGGAAGGGCAGTGGTTCACGACAGTTGTAGTGTTGCTTGGCGGTGCGGCGATTTATTTGCTGTGGTATTTCTTGCGTCGCGAAGGTTCGGCGCAATGGGAAAAATCCGTTCAGACGGCCGTGTTGTCTGCCGCCTTGCTGTACATCTCTATTTTGCCTTTGCTCTTCTTGGCCGACCGCGGCAGCATTGTTGCCCTTTCCGCTTTGGCGGCAGCGTGGGCATTCTGCCGACGCAAACACGAGCCGAATGTGTTTATCACTTTTGTCTTGGGCAATGTATTGTTCGCCTTGTTGCTGCAAAGCAGCATCATTTATGAATCCAAAGGTTTCCTGACCCATCTGTACCTTGTTGCCGCTACACCTTTGCTGTTTGCGGCTGCCTACGCGCTGCAATATCCGCGCGTGCCGGTTGCAAGCGAAAAGCCGGAAGGAAACGAGGTTTACTTTGCGCAGGTTGCAGGCTGGATCATCCTGCTTACTGCGTTGGCAACAGGCAGCTACGCCCTTTATATGCAATGGACAGGCGAGGAAACCCTGTTTACCCAGTTGTGGCTGTGGCCGATATTTGCCAGCTTACTGCTGTTTGCCAAACGTCTGAAATGGGAAGAGCTTCTGCAAACCAATTTGGCATTCTTGCCATTGTTTGGCCTGCATTTCCTCTCCTACCATACCGAGCATGCGGTGACAGCCGCCGCAGCCTTGCCGCTTGTGGCCGCTACCGTGTTGAACTTCATTATTTTGAACAACTATCCGCGCCATGATTTGGCTTGGTTGCACAAACTCAATATCACGATACTTGGCGCGCTGTGGACGCTTTGGACGGCGCTGTATGCCGGCGAGCGTTTTTACGGCGTTTGGGCGCAGCTCTCATGGCTTGTCGTGCCTTTGGCGATGTGGATTGTTTTCCATACGCAGCGCCACCGCGATTTTTTCAGACGGCATCAAGCCATTTATCAGCATTTTGCTATGCCGTTGTGCGCCCTTGCCGCTGCTTGTTGGATGCTGTGGACCAACTTCTCCACGCCGTTCCAACCTTCGCCGTTGCCGTATATTCCCGTGCTCAATCCGGTGGAACTCGCCAGCGCCGGTATGCTTTGGTTTGCCCTGAAATCCCTGCCCGAAGCCTTACCGCCTGAGCTTCGCCGTACCACGGCAACCACTGTCGCCGCCTTGGCATTTATGCTGATCAGCGCAGGCGTGATGCGCGTATGGCATTTCTACGACGGCATCACTTGGCGTCTCGACATCATGCTCCAATCCTTCGGCCTGCAAGCCAGCCTCTCCGTCGTTTGGGCAGTAACCGCCATCATCTTGATGGTACTCGGCAACCGCCGCAAACAGCGTTCCTACTGGATGACTGGCGCAACGCTGGTGGGCATCGTGGTCGTCAAACTCTTCCTGATCGAGCTTTCCAACAGCGGAGGTATCGAGCGTATCGCCTCCTTCATCATCGTCGGCTTGCTGCTGCTTCTGGTCGGCTGGTTTGCCCCCGTTCCGCCCAAAGCAGAGAATGATGGTGAATCTAAAGCCTGATCATTAATCCCCAAAGGAAAAGGCCGTCTGAAACCCCATTTAAGTTTCAGACGGCCTGAGACCTTTGCAAAGGATGGTTGAACAAATTATACATTATACCCGTGCAGAAAACGTGCTGCTTCATTGTTCCATTTGACCAAATGATCGCCTTTGGCCGTCAGGTTTTCAGCACCGCGCTCGCCCAAGATAATCTCGGAAGACTGGCGTTTGCCTGTTTTCAACGCAATTTTGGTCGGCAGGTTGTCACGTAGGCGGCCGCTGAGTGTTTTCGCATCGGGGCGTTGCGTTGCCAATAACAGATACATTCCTGCGGAGCGCGCTTTTTGTGCCAGCCGTACCAAATGCCCTTCTGCGTCACTGCTGACATCGATAAGGTCGGCCAGTTCGTCAATCACGATAACAACATATTTTGGACGGGCGTGCTGTGGGACTTCTGCAATATCCTTTGCAGCGTATTCGTCCATCAGGCGGTATCGTTTATCCATCTCGTCAGCAAAAGACGACAATATTTCAGCAGCTTCTTCCGCATCGCTGACTATGCGCCCCTGCCATAAATTCGGACGGTCTTTGAAGGCGGCGAAATCCGCAGAAACTTTGCAATAACACACGACGATTTCCGTTTCATTCTGAGGAGCGAGTTCGAACAGGGAAGCCAGCATTGAGCGCACCAGTACCGATTTCCCAGCCCCCGTTTCCCCGCCTACCATCACATGCGGCGCGGTGGCAAAATCTTGAAACACGGGTTCGCCGCGTTCGTCCAAACCGATACACACTGGCAATCTGAATTGCTGTGCCGATGCGCGGTATTGCTGTAAGGCCGTCTGAAACTCACTTTGCCCGTATTGCCGCCAAGTGTCTTGCGGGCGCAGGATATTGATGTGCCATGTATTGGCTTCGCCGCGTATGCGTCCGCAGCGCATTTCGTCATCGCCGATGCCTAATTCGGAGCAAATCTGGCTGTGGTATTTTTCCAAATCCACATAGCGGTCGAACTGCACGCGCAGGCAGTCGTAGCGTACGCCGCCGTATTCTGGTTGTATCGTGCCGCCCTTGCCGACTGTTTTGTCCAGTGCGGTTTTGAGTTTGATGCAGGTTTGTTCTTCCATAGCGGAAGCGGCCGGGTGCAGGCTGCCTGAAACGGCCTGTGTAGCACCGTCCGAACCACCGTCTCTGTGTTGCGCCGCCAAGCCGGCCAGTTCGTCAAAGAATATTTTTTTGGCTTCCACGATGCTGCCGTCACAGTAGTCCAAGGCTTTCCGGTAACGTTCCTCCAGCAGTTTCGCGCCGTTGTGCCACGCCAGTTGGATATAGGCAAACAAGTGTTTTTTGGTGAATTTCCGTTCTGGCACTTCGTCAAACATGCGCTGGCTGATGTAGGCTAGCCAAAATTTTTCTTCGCCTTTTTTGCCGTTTTGATTAAAGCAGGTGTTGAACGATGCGATTTCCAAACCACCGTCCATGCTGGGTTTCTGTTCCCAATCTTTGATATTTTTGGTTTTGGCAAAGCAGAAGGCGATGCACAGCCGCGCCCATTCATGGTTCTGCATTTTAGGCAGCACGCCGTCGCTTTCGAGCTGTTTTAGGATTTTGGCTGCTTCGCCGCTGGATTTGATGTGGGTGTTTTCGGTCAGCGTTACCCAGTATTTGTCGTTGCAGATTTTGTCGTCGTCCAATTCGTACATGGCGTTTCCCTTTATTCAAAATAGGCGTGCGGGGTAACGGTGGCGCATTTTCCGCCACCTTGCAGGCTTTGCGAACGGATAAGGTAGCTTTTGCCGATGCGCCCCTGTGCGTTGAGCTTTTGATAGGCTTCGGAACCGATTTCGGCACTCTGCACCAGAATAATCACTTGGCGGTTCAGATTCATCCAGTATTGCACCAGGTTGTCGCAATGGCGCGTGTCCAAAGATGTGAGCGGGGTGTCGACCACGAAGGGGACCTGGTAGTCGGTAATTTCGGCCAGCGCGGCAATCAGGGTCAGCACCAGTATTTTCTTTTCACCGTGCGAAAGCGGCTGGAAGTCGATAGCCGTGCCGTTTTGGCTGTACAGAGACAGGCTGCCGTCTTCGCCGATTTCGATGTCGCCGATTTGTTTGTCATGGGCGATTTTCTTGTGCAGGCTGCTTACGGTTTTGCGGAATGCATCCAGTTTGCTGCGGCGCAGTTGCACGGCCAAGTCGTCTATCAGACGGCATACGGCTTCGGCGCGCTCGGCCTTTTGTTGTTTGGGCAGGCTGTCTATCAGTGCCTGTTGCAGGGTTTCCCATTCGGTTTTCAGGCGGTTGGCTTCGGTTTGGCTGCGCTCGATGCTGTTTTGCGCGCCGCCGAGTTTTTGGTTGGCTTCGGCCAGCTCTTTCTGAACGCGCTCCAATTCTTCGCGCAGGCGGTCGGAATCGGCAAGGCTGTCTTCCTGCTGTTCGTAGCGGCGTTTCAGCTCGGCCAGTTTGGTTTCCTGACGGTTTTTCTCTTTGTTTAGGCTGCCGAGGTCGTTGTCAGGCGATGTGATGCGGGCGATGTTGTCGGAGGCCGCCTGAAAGCCTGCATCGTCCAAGTAATTATGCTGCATGGGGTCAGATGCATCTGGCGGCAGTTTATCGAACAGAACGTTCCATGATTCGTTCAGAGCACGTTTGAGCAGTTCGTCTTTCAGGATTTTCGGCGTCAGTAGTTCCAGCGTGTTGGGATTGGTGGAAAACGCTTGCCAGAATTCTTCCAACCGGTGCGCGTTCTGCTCTTTGCCCTGCTCATGCAGCAGGCGGCGGTAATCACCGTGAAGCTGCGTTTTCAGGGCGGCAATATCGTTTTCAGGCAGTAGGGCAAGCGGCAAGGCTAACAAGGCTGCCTGAATGCTTTGGTTCAGTTGGGCGGTTTCGGTTTCGCACTGTTCGATTTGGGCAATCAGCTCTTTGGAATGCTGCGTGCTGCCCGCGCCCCGCAACCGCATCTGCAAGTCGTCCTGCCGAGTTTCGGCTTCCTGCTTCTGCCGCTGCCACTGTTGCAGGGTTTCGGTATGACGCGCCAACTCTTCAGAGGCAGCCTGAAAACGGCGTTCGGCTTCAGAAAGCTGCTCTTTCTGCCTGCCACCCGCCTTTTCGCTGTATAGCTTCTGCCCGTATTCCCTCACGTCTGCCTGCAAGACTTTAAGCAGGTCGATGCCCAAAAGTTTGTTCAGCGCACTGCTCATCCAGCCGCCTGCGCCGAACTGTTTGGCGATATTGACCAGCTGTTCCCCGTCAAAAAAGAAAAACGTGGAATATTCGGACGGCAGGCCGTAATCTTCCAGATAATCTTGGATTTCTTCGCCCGAAATGGGTTGCAGGCTGCCTTTGTCGGACGAATACAGCATCAGTTCGTTAAACTCTTCCCGATAACGGCCGTGATGGTCGAAATGCCATTTGCGGACGATGCGGATGCCCTGTTCGTCGAACGTGCCGGTTTTCATCAAATCCATTTCTAACACCATCTCGTAGGATCTAGCCATTTGGGCGGCGGCTTCCTTGTACAGCGACTGACTGATGAAGTCATGGTATTTGAATTTGCTGTCGCCCAGTCCGGCGCGTTGGAAATTGGCAATCGCGTCTTTGTCGTACAGGCACAGGTAAATCGCTTCCAGCAGCGTGGTTTTACCGTGCCCGTTTTCCGCCCCGACCAAAATCAGGTTTCGCCCTTTTTCAGGTGGGGGAAATTCAAATTCGGCTTCGGCGTAGGATTTGAAATTTTTCAGTTTTATCCGTTTGATATACACCTTATTCCCCCCATAAATCCTGTTGTTCGAAGATTTTGTCCAGCTTCTGCTTCATGCCGCCGTATTTGTCACCCTTGCGCCGCACCTGGCGCGCCCAAGCAAGAAGTTCTGCCGCCGCTTCCATTTTGACATTGTGTTTTTCGGCGGCCGCTTCCAGCAAATGGCGCGCGTCAGGGTCGCGCCACAGCAGCAGGTCGGCAATTTGTGCTTCGGTTTCCGGGTTCATCGTCTGTCTCCTTGTTTCAAAATATCTTCCGTCCAAATCTGCTTGATTAGGTCGATTTCGTCCTGCGAAATCAGTTCTTCGCCGAAAGCAGCCTGCACGTCTAGCAGCTTCGCCAGCATTTCCTGCCGCGCCGTGATGGTGAACGGGCCGGGGATGTGTTTTCCGCCTTTGAACGTGAGTTTTCCGTTGCGCCGTTCGGCCTGGCGGTATTCGGGTTTGTTACGGATATCCACCAACCAGTTGCGGTATTCAATTAACGGTGCAAATTCGGTTTTCCCCGCATCCACAAATCCTTGCAGGCTTCTATCTTTATTGACCACCGTACACGTCCAACAGCCGAAACGGCTGGAATTGGTGCCGCAGCCGGGGGCTTCTTCCTGCGACAGCACAATCGGGCATTCGCCGCCGGCGGCTTCGCGATAGAGCTTGATTAAATCGCTGTGTGTGCCTCCCCAGGGCGGGTCGTTGGCAGCAAGGAATTCCCACACATCGTCGGTACTCAAATCGGCAATTGGTCGGTACACCAGCGCGTTCTTCAAATCGCCGTGCGGGGTCAGGTTGCTGTTTTCCAGGTTCTTGTGGTTTTCTATGCTGGCCTTGCGGGTGGCGGATTCGTCTTTGCGCACACCCAGCACGATGATGGCTTTGCCGTTTTCGTTTACTTTTTGCAGGATGTAGCCGCTGGTTGGTTGGATTTTCAGGCGGTCAGTACACCAGCGCATCGAGCGGTTGGGCGTGGGGTAGCCTTTGCCGATAAGCAGCGTCCAAAACGTGTCCTGCAATTTCGGCACGGTGATTTCGCCGCTGACGGGCAGCCTGAAAATTTCGGCGGCGCGCAGGATTTCTGCCAAAGATTGGCGCATGTGTTTCACCACCAACGGGCTTTCCACCAGCGTGTCGTTGGAAATGAAGAACACCTGCCGCGTCCGCAGCATCGGCGGCAGCGAAAGCAGCATGTCAAACACCAAATGGGCGACAAGGGTGCTGTCCTTGCCGCCTGAAAAGGTAACAATCCAAGGGTAGTTCTGTGTTTCGCTCAAATATTCTTCAGTGATGTTTTGGCGTATAGCGTCGAACGGGTTGGCAGGGTGTATGGGTATTACGGTCATTTTTATACATATTTCTTATTTGCACCTAAAACAGGTGCATGCGTGATTGTACCTAAAATCGGAGCGCATGAGAAATATTCGTTTGTCGGTACACTCTGCCGAACACACCTATTTGCGACAACTCCTTATCCGCAGAAGATTGGATTTGGGGTTGTCGCAGCGTGCATTGGCGGAACGGATGAATGTGGTGCATTCGTTCGTAGGAAAAGTGGAAACAGGTGACAGGCGGCTGGATATCTTTGAGTTTATTGATTATTGCCGCGCATTGAATTGGCAACCGGAGGAGGTATTGCAAAGTTTGCAGAAGGAAGCGGTATGAAAGATTTGGCAGCATTATTAAAATATGCGGAACAATTCCGCAGCCTGCATACAAGTTTTACACAAGCAAACAACCGTGCCCCGCATAAATTCATCCTTCTATACAGTTTATGCCTGCTGTATGAATCAGGCAGCCTGCACACAGAAAAAATTGATTTTTCGGATACGCTTTTGGAAGAATGGCAGGCAATATTCAGACAGCAATGGCAGCGGTGGGTGGCAAACGCATACCACCAAGAAAATTTCGGCATGCCGCTCTACCACATGAGGACCGAGCCGTTTTGGTATTTTTGTGTCAAACCTGGTATGGAAGATGCATTCGAACAAAAAAACCGCATGAAGGCTTTATCCAGCCTGCGTCAAACTGTTTCGGGCGTAGAAATCGATGCACTACTCGCACGGCTGCTTCGGCAGGCCGAAACGCGGGTGGTGCTGCAGGATGTGCTGTTGGCACAATTGTTTGAAATCTTATGAGCAGGGAAACGAGTGAAATTTAAAGTGCAGGCTGCTTTTTCATCGCCCCAAAAGCAGCAGCCGTAGGTCGGATTCTCGAATCCGACATTTTCCAACAGCGTTTTTTTCGGAAACGATAGACGCGTCAATGTTTTTGTTGGATACGAGTATCCAACCTACATTTCTACTTCTGGATTCCCGCCTGCGAGGGAATGACGGCGGAGGTTTCGGCAAAATTGCTCCTCCCGTTTTCAGACGGCCTCTGCCATCTCCCTTCTACATCTCTTCCAGTTTCGCAAACTTGGTGTCCAACTCTTTCACGCCCTGTTTGCCGAAGTTGATGGTCAGTCGGGCGGATTCGCCTTTGTCCACTGCATCGATGATGACTCCGGTGCCGAATTTGGCGTGGCGGACGTTTTGGCCGATGCGGAAGCCTGCGTAGGTTTGCGGCTGTTTGAAGTCTTCGATGATTTTGTCCCGTTGTACGGTAGTTTGGTGTGTGTTGCCGTAGCTGTCGTAGACGGGCTTTTTGACGGACAGGTAGTGCAATACTTCGGGCGGGATTTCTTCGACGAAGCGGGAGACGATGCCGAATTGGGTTTGTCCGTGCAGCATGCGTTGTTGCGCCATGGTGATGTAGAGGCGTTTGCGGGCGCGAGTGATGGCGACGTACATGAGGCGGCGTTCTTCTTCGAGGCCGCCGCGTTCGGCAAGGCTCATTTCGCTGGGGAAGCGGCCTTCTTCCATGCCGGTGAGGAAGACGGCGTTAAATTCCAAGCCTTTGGAGGCGTGGACGGTCATGAGTTGGACGGCTTTTTCGCCTGCGCCTGCTTGGTTTTCGCCGGATTCGAGGGCGGCGTTGCTCAAGAAAGCGAGGATGGGGAAGGCGGGGTCGTCTGAAATGTTTTCAGGCAGGGTTTCAAAGTTGCTGTCTTCGGGTTTGAACTCGATGGCGGCGTTGACGAGTTCGTCTAAGTTGTCGAGGCGGTCTTGGTTGTCGCCTTTTTGGGTTTTGTAGTGTTCGGTCAGACCGCTGTCTTTGAGGATGCCGACGATGATTTCGGACAGGGGCATTTGTCCGACTTGGTTGCGCAGGGCTTCAATTAGGCGGACGAAGGCGGCAATTTTGGTGGCTTTTGCGCCGGCATTGCAGGCTGCCTGCCAGAGGGTGATGCCTTGTTCGTTTGAGGCCGTCTGAAGGTTTTCGATGGTACGTGCGCCGATGCCGCGCGGTGGGAAGTTGATGACGCGCAAGAGGGCGTTGTCGTCGTCGGGATTGACGGCGAGGCGCAGATAGGCGAGGGCGTGTTTGATTTCTTGGCGTTCGTAAAAGCGCAGGCCGCCGTAGATTTTGTAGGGGATGCCGCTGCGGAACAGGCTTTGTTCGATGACGCGCGATTGGGCGTTGCTGCGGTAGAGGACGGCGATTTCGTCCAAATCCCAGCCTTCGCGTTCGAGGGCTTTGGTTTCGTCCACGATGAATTGGGCTTCTTCGAGGTCGGTAAAGGCGGAGTAGTAGCGGATTTTGTCGCCTGCTTCGGCGTCGGTGCGCAGGTTTTTACCGAGGCGTTCGTCGTTGTTTTCGATGACGGCGTTAGCGGCGGCGAGGATGTTGCCGACGGAGCGGTAGTTTTGTTCGAGTTTGACGGGCGCGTCGATGTGGAATTCTTCCATTAGCGCGGTCATGTTGCCGACGTTTGCGCCGCGGAAACGGTAGATGCTTTGGTCGTCGTCGCCGACGGCAAAGACGGCGGCGTGGTTGCCGGCAATCAGTTTCAGCCAGGCGTATTGCAGCTTGTTGGTATCTTGGAACTCGTCAACCAGAATGTGGTTGAAGCGGTTTTGGTAGTGTTGGCGCAGGATTTCGTTGTTTTGCAGCATTTCGTAGCTGCGGAGCATAAGCTCGGCAAAATCGACCACGCCTTCGCGTTGGCAGATTTTGTCGTATTCGGCGTAGCACTCAATCATGCGGCGCGTGTGCGGATCGGGTGCGCTCAATACGGAAGCGCGCAAGCCGGATTCTTTTTGCGCGTTGATAAAGCCTTGCAGTGAACGCGGAGCGATGATTTCTTCGGCGATGTTGAGGCTTTTGAGCAGGCGTTTGATGAGGGAAAGCTGGTCGCCACTGTCGAGGATTTGAAAGGAAGACGGCAGGCCTGCGTCGCGGTGGTGCAGCCGTAGAAAGCGGTGGCAGAGGCCGTGGAACGTGCCGAGCCACATGGCGCGGACGTTGACGGGAATCATCGCGCCGAGTCGGGTTTGCATCTCTTTGGCGGCTTTGTTGGTAAACGTTACCGCCATAATGCTGTGTACGCTGGCTTGTCCGCTTTGCAAAAGCCATGCGATGCGCGTGGTCAGCACGCGCGTTTTGCCGCTGCCCGCGCCCGCCAGCACAAGGGCGGATTGCGGCGGCCAGGTTACGGCGGAGAGTTGTTCGGGGTTCAAGCCTTGAAGCAGATTGGGGGCGGATTTGTTGGGAAACATGAAAAGGCCGTCTGAAAATAAATGGGAATGCGATATTTTAAAGGAAATACAAAAGGCCGTCTGAAAAGATGTTTCAGACGGCCTTTGCGTTGGAAGCCGATTAGAACGGACGTACTTCCAAACCGAACATACGGCGCGCGGTGTTCAGCATTTGGCAGCTGAAGCCCCACTCGTTGTCGTACCATGCGAACACTTTAACCATTTTGCCTTCGGTTACTTTGGTCAGCGTAGAGTCGAATGTGCTGGCTTGGGTGGTGTGGTTGAAGTCCATAGAAACCAGCGGCAGGATGTTGTAACCCAAAACGCCTTTCAGACGGCCTTCTTCGGAAGCGGCTTTCATCAGCGCGTTGATTTCTTCGACAGAAGTCTCGCGGCTTGCTTGGAAGCTCAGGTCAACCAGGGAAACGTTGACGGTCGGTACGCGGATGGCGAGGCCGTCGAGTTTGCCTTTCAGGGCAGGCAATACCAAGCCGACGGCTTTTGCCGCGCCGGTTTTGGTCGGAATCATGTTTTCCACGCCGCTACGCGCACGGCGCAGGTCTTTGTGGCGTACGTCGGTGACGGTTTGGTCGTTGGTCAGTGCGTGGATGGTGGTCATCACGCCGTTTACGATGCCGATGTTTTCGTTCAACACTTTGGCTACAGGCGCCAGGCAGTTGGTGGTACAAGACGCGTTGGAGATAACGGTCATGTCGCCGGTAATCACGTCGTCGTTTACGCCGTAAACGATGGTTGCGTCAACGTCATCGCCGCCGGGAGCGGAAATCAGTACTTTTTTCGCGCCGCTTTCCAAGTGGATTTTGGCTTTCTCTTTGCTGGTGAACGCGCCGGTACATTCCATGACCAGGTCAACGCCCAATTCGCCCCATGGCAATTCGGCAGGATTGCGGGTGGAGAAGTAAGGGATTTTTTTACCGTTGATGATGAGGTGTTTTTCATCATGGGAAACATCGGCGTCAAAGCGGCCGTGAACAGTGTCAAATTTGGTCAGGTGAGCGTTGGTCTCGATGCTTCCGCTGGCGTTGATGGCAACGATGTCGAGTTGGTCTTGCAGTTTGTAGTCGAAAATAGCGCGCACTACTTGGCGGCCGATGCGGCCGTAACCGTTGATGGCAACTTTGATACCCATGGCTTTTCCTCTTCTTTTGGGTTTGGGTTGTGGATTGAATGGCGGCAATTATAGCAAAAATGTAGTGCTGTGTAATTAATGTTTTATTGAAATTTTTTGATTCGATTATTTTTGATTGTGGATGATTAGAGTAGAAGTACGGGTTTAAAATTAATTTTATTTTGGGTTTTTTTGTCATTTTATTTTTTTATTCATTTTATTTTTGATATTTTATGCTTATTTTAAATAATGGTGATGAAGAGTGTAGAAAAAGGCGGATTGTTTTTGTTTATATTAAACAGAATTTGAGGACGGTTTCTTGATTACAACATGCAACAGTGAAATTTTCAGACGGCCCGGGTTTAATCGAGCAAAAGTAAAAGGCCGTCTGAACATTTTTGATGACATGGAATTTAAACGCCTTGGATTCCCGATTTTCCTTGCCGGATAAGGGGAAGGCGGTTTTTAGCAAAGGGGAAATGGTCGGAATAAGGGAGGGGGAAACGGGAGGGATTGGGCTGTGTTCGGGTGTTATATAAATAAGTGTATGAAGTTTTTAGTCGTAGTGTATGAAGATTTTGCTGTGATTTAAATTCAATACTGACTTGCCAACAGTGTTAAATTTTTTTACGATAAGGTCAGATTATGTTTGCATGGCCATAAGCGGTGCATTCTCTATATCGGATATTATCCTTGTCCGAATATCTACTTTAACCGACCGGCTTGTCCGGCCTGATTCCTAAATATATACGCGCAAGGCTGAACGGCCTTGGCGACACTCGATTTTTAAGAGGTTCATCGTGTCAAATTCTCAATCCAGCGAACGCGCGACGTTTAGCAGTCGCCGCGCCTTTATGTTTGCTGCCATCGGCTCGGCCGTGGGTTTAGGCAACATTTGGCGATTCCCTTACATCGCTTTCGACAACGGCGGCGGTGCTTTCGTCCTCCCTTACTTGGTTGCGCTGCTGACGGCAGGTATTCCGCTGTTGCTGCTCGACTACGCCATCGGCCACCGTTACCGCGGTTCGCCACCTTTGGCCTTCCGCCGCCTCGGCCGTTTGTTTGAGCCGATGGGTTGGTGGAACTTCCTGACCAACGTCATCATCTGTATCTACTACGCCGTGATTGTCGGTTGGGCGGCAAGCTATGCTTATTATTCTTTGACTTCGGCATGGGGTACGGATCCGCAGACCTTCTTCTTTAAAGACTTCCTGCAAATGGCCGATGCCAAAGACTTGGGCTTGGATTTTGTCGGTAAAGTTGCCGGCCCGCTGATTGCCGTCTGGGTGTTTACGCTGGCGATTATGGCTTTGGGCGTACAAAAAGGCGTAGCCGGTGCGTCCACATTCTTCATGCCTTTGTTGGTGGTGATGTTTGTCATCATGGTGGGCATCGCCCTGACTCTGCCGGGCGCGGCAAAAGGTTTGGACGCTTTGTTTACGCCTGACTGGAGCCGATTGTCCGATCCGAAAGTCTGGGTAGCCGCATATGGCCAGATCTTCTTCTCGCTCTCCATCTGCTTCGGCATCATGATTACTTATTCTTCTTACCTGAAGAAAAAAACCGACTTGGGCGGCACAGGCTTGGTTGTCGGCTTTGCCAACAGTAGCTTTGAGTTGCTCGCCGGTATCGGCGTATTCGCAGCATTGGGCTTTATGGCTCAAGCCGCAGGCAAAGAAGTCAGCGAAGTGGCATCCAGCGGTATTGGTTTGGCGTTTATCGCGTTCCCGACCATCATCAACCAAGCGCCGATGGGCGCGTTGATCGGCGTGTTGTTCTTCGGCTCGCTGGTGTTTGCCGGTGTCACTTCCATGATTTCCATCGTTGAAGTGATTGTGGCCGCGATTCAAGACAAAATGAATCTCGGCCGTGTCAGCGCGACGCTGATTGCAGGCGTGCCAATGGCGATTATTTCCACCTTGCTGTTCGGTACGACCACCGGCCTGCCTGTGTTGGACGTATTGGACAAATTCATCAATACTTACGGCATTGTGGCTTCCGGTTTTGTTTATGTTTTGGCGATTGTCCTGTTGCACAAGCTGCCGGAACTGCGCAACCACTTGAACGCGCTGTCTTCCATCCGTGTCGGCAAAGTGTGGACCGCCAGCGTGGTGGTTACCGTTGCTATGCTCGGCTATATGCTTTATCAAGATACCGCCGGCCTCTTAAAAGAGAATTACAGCGGCTATCCTGACAGCTTCCTCAATATCTTCGGTTGGGGCATGGTGGGCGCTCTCTTGGTATTGTCTATCCTGCTGTCGTTCTTGCCATGGAAACATGGTCAGAACTTCAATGTCAAAGACGAACATGAACACGAACGTGAAGGAGACGAATAATGAGTACTTCAGCCATTATTATGATGCTTGTCGCATTGATCGTCATTTGGGGCGGATTCATCGTCTCCGTCCTGCGCCTGCCTAAAGAATAAGGTTTGAGTAAATGAAAGGGCCGTCTGAAACTTAAATTTCAGACGGCCTTTTTGCGACATGACGGGGAAGGTGGGACAGAAGGATTTCCCTGATTGGCGGGGTAGTCCGGATATTTGATTATGTATTATTGATTATGATGTTTAAATTATATCTATTTGTTTTTAAAAGATTTTAGTCCGATTGTCGTTTTAATGAACCGTTGTTCCCTTTGGCCTCAGCCTGCCGTTTTCTTTGTTTTAGAATAAAGGCTCTCATCGACCTGATGGGGCATTGGGTATAGCAACTGTTTATTTTTAAGGAGAGTTCCGTGGCTAAAGTATATCAACCAGGTACAGAAATTGATTCTAAAGATTTTGTTTTCGGTCTCGATCCGCGTGAGTGGAACGGCTTTTTTTCAAAAGGCATAGGGGCCGATAATGGCCATAATGAGCATGTCTTCCGTCTCGATCCGCGCGAGTGGGACGGTACTTTTTCAGGAGAAGGAAAAGGGCCTAATGACAGTTATGATGATGATCATATCATCCACCTTGATCCGCGTGAGTGGGAAGGTTTCGAGCCTGCACAGCCAGCCGCGAAGCCGATATTGGAATCCAAAGCTTTCAATGGCGATGAACTTTTGAGTCGTGCGTTTGGTGAGGCTGATCCTCTTGATTCTTCTGCCGGTCTTTCCACAGACAAGGCGACCTATTCAAGTCATGGTATTACTTCATCTGCTTTGGATACCATTCATGATTTAGCGGAAACTTCAGTTTCTACACTGTAACCTTTCTATAAGATTGAAGGCCGTCTGAAAGTCATTTTTCAGACGGCCTTTTTATGTATCTGCAAGAATGGAGAAAGGGCTTAACCCATCATCCAAATCACCAAATGCACCATGGTCGGGCCAAACAATACCATAAACAGTCCGGCCAGAATCATGGTCAGGCTGGCCATGACGCCTTCGGTTTCGTGGCGTTGTCCGGCGCGCGATGTGCCGAAACCGTGGGCGGCATTGCCGAATGCCACGCCGTTGGCGGTACGGAAACGAATACGGGTGAAGGCTAAAAACAGGTCGCCGAATATCATGCCGACAAAGCCGGTGATGATGGTGAACAGGGAAACAAGCGAGGCGGAGCCGTGGATTTCGCTGGCGAGGACGACGGCAAACGGGGTGGAGATGGAGCGCGCCATCAGGCTGTTGGTCACTTCGTTGTTGAAGTGGAACATATGGCTCATGAGGAATGCGCTGACTACGCCGACAAACATGCCTACCATAATGGCGATGGACAAAATAGGCAGTTGGCGGCGGATGACTTCGCGGTTTTCATAGATGGGGACGGCAAAGGCAACGGTAACCGGAGTGAGCAGGAAGACGATGCCTTGGGTGTATCGATGGTAGGTGTCGTAGCTGATGCCGAATGCCAGCAGCAGAAGGATGGTGCTGACGGAGACGGTAACGACGGGGGAGAAAATCATTAAGGGTTTTTTGCGGTGGATTTTTTTGGCAACGACGTAGGCGAAACAAGTCCAGATGAAGCAGGCGAGGGCGGTGTAGTCCATTTTTATTCTCTATTTTTAGGAGTGGAGTTTTTTGTAGAGGCGGCGCTTCCAGCGGTAGCAGAAGTCGAGGGTGAGGGCGGTGCTGATCATCACAAGCGCGGTACCGACGGCGATGGTCAAAATCAGCTGCCAACCTTCGGACATCAGCAAGTCTTGATATTGCAAGACGGAAACCATGATGGGGATGAAGAAAAAGACGAGTTCTCCCAATGCCCATTTTGCGCCGTGTTCGACCATGCCGGGGCGGATAATGCGGCAGCCTAACAATGCGAGCATGAGAAACAGACCCAATACGCCTGAAGAAACAGGCAGATGCGTGAAGCGGACAATGAGTTCGGAAACGCCCCATACTGCGCCGATGATGGCAAGCTGCAAGGCCGTCTGAAAAAATCTGGTGAAGGAATCCATGATGCCGGTGTGTGTCGAATGAAAGGCTTGATTATAGAAACCTGGTTTCTGCATAATATGAATTATTAAATGAATAATCATGCCTTAGAGGAATAATGGATTTCAAAAACCTGCATTGTTTTGCCGAACTTATCCGCCTGCAAAGTTTTTCTGCCGCTGCTTCCGCGTTGAACGTTACGCAACCGACGGTCAGCAAAATCATTCAGGCTTTGGAAGAGGAATTGGGCGTACCGCTTTTGTGCAAAGAAAACGGACGCAAAAAGCGGCAGGTGCAGCCGACCGCAATCGGCGAAGAA
Source organism: Neisseria sp. P0016.S008 (assembly GCF_051957775.1). NCBI lineage: Bacteria > Pseudomonadati > Pseudomonadota > Betaproteobacteria > Neisseriales > Neisseriaceae > Neisseria > Neisseria sp. P0016.S008. The sequence continues at coordinate 188,105 of NZ_JBQCWB010000003.1, read as the reverse complement.
GTCTATCGCCACGCTTTAAACCTTTTGCATGAACGCGATTTATTACTTGCCCGCATTGACGATTACCGCCATGTCAAAAGCGGGACGCTGCGTTTGGGTTTGGCCTTGTTTGGCAGCGATTTGCTCAGTCATGCGCTGTTTGATTTCCACCAAAAATGGCCGGACATCGAATTGTCGTTTTTGGAACAAGGTTCGCTCGCCATCGAGCAATCCCTGCGTAACAACGAACTCGATGCCGGACAACTGCTCGCGCCGGTTCACGAAGACTTCGACAGTATCACTTTGTGCGACTATCCGCTGGTTGTTTTGATGCCGAAAAATCGGGCGAGACACGATGCGCTGACACTTAAAAGCCTGCAATACGAGCCCTTTATCCTTTTCGGTGCTGGCTTTTCCCTCAACGAAACCATTCAGACGGCCTGCCGCAATCAAGGTTTTACCCCCAACGTTGTCTACCGTACCGGGCAATGGAATTTGGTTGCCGACATGGTGGCGCACAATATGGGCATTGCCCTACTGCCCGAATACTATGCCCGAAAAATCAATCCCGATGTCTTTGCCGCCATTCCTTTGGTCGAACCCGAAATCCGCTGGCAGCTCACCATGGCATGGAAAAAACACCAACGCCCGACGCCGGCCTTAAGGGCTTGGTTGAATGTGGTCAGAGAAGCGTTTGGCAGGAGAAACAAATAAAATCAAATCATCAGGCCGTCTGAAAAAAGGGATCGATATCACCCGATTTCAGACGGCCTTCCTCGTTAAAAATGGTAAAACGGCCTAAAAAAGAGTAGAATATGCACCGTTTACAACTCTGCGCCTCTCAGCAGGCTCGAATTATGGACCTTCCCAGTTCGCCTTTGAACTTCCCATCAGACACACAACAACAATAATCATCCCGCCGAAATGCCTCCCCGCGTCCGGCGGGCGGAGCATTTATGAGCATCGAACAAACCCCTCCGAATCTCGACCATACCCCCGACAATGATGCGGTGGAAGACAGCATTTCTGACGATCGCATCTCTGACGATATCGACCGCATCCACGCCTTATGCGAAATCCTCGAGCCGTCCTTCGAACAAATCGAAGCAGGCGTGCCGATTGAAGACGAAAGCCTGCGCGACAAGTTCACCGAGCTGACCGTCCTCTTGGCCGAGCTGCACCCTGCCGACGTGGCCGCCGTCTTGGAATCCCTGCCGCCGCGCGAGCGTAACATCGTCTGGCTTTTGGTTGCCCCGGAAGACGACGGCGAAGTCTTGCTGGAAGTATCCGACGCCGTACGCGAAACGCTGATCGAGTCCATGGACAAAGACGAGCTGTTGGCCGCCGTCGATGATTTGGACGCAGACGAATTGGCAGAACTGGCAGACGACTTGCCGCACCAAGTGGTGTACGAAGCGCTGCAAACGCGTGATGAAGAAGAACGCGAGCAGGTCAAAGCGGCGATGTCTTACGAAGACAACCAAGTCGGCGCGATTATGGACTTTGAATTGGTCAGCATCCGCGCCGATGTGGCGTGTGAAGTCGTATTGCGCTACTTGCGCCGTTTCGACAGCCTGCCCGACCATACCGACAAGATTTTCGTGGTCGATGAAAACGACGTGTTGCAAGGCGTTCTGCCCATCCGCAAACTCTTGGTCGCCGACCCCGAAGACATGGTGGCGGACGTGATGGCCACCGATGTCGTGCGCTTCCGTCCCGAAGACGACGTGGAAGAAGCGGCGCAGGCGTTTGAACGTTATGACTTGGTAACCGCGCCGGTTGTCGATGAAAACAAAAAGTTGATCGGCAGGATCACCATTGACGAAATGGTGGACGTGATCCGTGAAGAATCCGAAGCCGACATGTTTAACATGGCCGGTTTGCAAGAAGAAGAGGACTTGTTCGCCCCGATTTGGGACTCGGTGAAAAACCGCTGGATGTGGCTCGCCATCAACCTGTGTACCGCCTTTATCGCCAGCCGCGTGATTGGCGCATTTGAAGGCAGTATCGAGAAAATCGTCGCACTGGCTGCGCTGATGCCCATCGTCGCCGGCATCGGCGGCAACTCCGGCAACCAAACCATCACTATGATCGTCCGCGCCATGGCGATGGGACAAATGACCAGCACGCAGGCAGGCCGTCTGTTGAAAAAAGAAGTCGGCGTCGCCCTCGTCAACGGCATTATTTGGGGTACGGTAATGGGCGTGATTTCATGGCTGCTCTACGGCAACATCGGCATCGGTTTGGTCATGGTGGCCGCAATGACCTTGAACCTTTTGCTTGCCGCAACCGTCGGCGTCCTCATTCCCGTCATTATGGAAAAAGCCGGACGCGACCCCGCATTGGGCAGCTCGGTGCTGATTACCGCAGTTACCGACTCCGGCGGCTTCCTGATTTTCTTGGGATTGGCCACATTGTTTTTGTTGTAACAACCTTTATCCCAATCAGCAAAAGGGTGGGTTTGTAACATCCTTCTTGATTGTTTAAAACCATTTGATAAGGCCGTCTGAAAACAAATATTGTTCAGACGGCCTTTCTGATAACATGACAACAATTTGTCCGATTCGGAGCCGCCATGAATTTCCCGCCACTCAAATCCCCCCTGAAATTTTACGCCGTCGTTCCCACCGCCGACTGGGTCGAGCGCATGGTCAAAGCAGGTGCCGACACAGTGCAACTGCGTTGCAAAACCTTGCATGGCGACGAATTGAAACGTGAAATCGAACGTTGCGTCGCCGCCTGTCAAAACAGCACAACCCAGCTTTTTATCAACGACCACTGGCGCGAGGCAATAGAAGCGGGTGCATATGGCGTACATCTCGGACAGGAAGACATGGACACCGCCGACCTTGCCGCGATTGAAGCCGCCGGTTTGCGCTTGGGCTTGAGTACGCACTCTGTTGCCGAACTCGACCGCGCCCTATCCGTACACCCCAGCTATGTCGCCAGCGGCGCGATTTTCCCGACCACGACCAAACAAATGCCGACCGCCCCGCAAGGTTTGGACAAACTGCGTGAATACGTCAGACAGGCACGCGGCACGCCCGTCGTTGCCATTGGTGGCATCGATTTGAACAATGCCGAAGATGTGCTGGCAACCGGCGTTTCCTCACTCGCCGTCGTCCGCGCCGTGACCGAAGCGGAAAATCCCGAAGCGGTGGTTAAAGCGTTTCAGGCTTTGTGGGATCAATAAGGCCGTCTGAAAATAAGAAGCCCGACAAGAGAAGCAAACATTATGAAGATTATATTGAACAATGAAACCATCACATTAAACGGCACAACCGTTGCCGACCTTATCACCCAAACTGAGCCGCAAAAACCGTTTGCTGTTGCCGTCAATACCCAGTTTGTCGCCAAAGGCGCGTATGCGGAAACGGTTTTAAACGAAAACGATAAAGTGGACATTGTGCGCCCCGTAGTCGGCGGATAAGCGGTTTTACTGTGCGTATATCTGCGCTATTGGTTTAATGCTGAGAAAAGGAAGAGAAATGTTTATCGTATCGTTGGAATATATGAAAGACTTGGCTGCGGTTGAAACCTACCTGTCCGAGCATATTGCGTATCTCGAACAGTATTATCAAGCAGGTGTATTTGTGATGTCTGGACGCAAACAGCCGCGGACAGGCGGCGTTATCCTGATGAAAGCATCAGGCAGGGAACAGGTGGAAAAGTTAATTGCAGAAGACCCGTTTCACCGAGAAGGCGTGGCGAAATACACAATTACCGAGTTTATTCCGACCAAGGTCGCCGAAGGACTTGAAAACTATTTGGAAACTATCTAAACCGATTTTTCAGAAGGCTATTGTCCCAAAAATAATATTACAAAGGAATCCATCATGTTTACCCTATACGGAGAAACTTTCCCTTCACGGCTGCTGCTCGGTACGGCTGCTTATCCGACGCCGGAAATCCTCAAGCAGTCTGTCCAAATCGCGCGACCGGCGATGATTACCGTTTCATTGCGCCGTGCCGGTAGCGGCGGCGAAGCGCACGGGCAGGGTTTTTGGTCGTTATTGGAAGAAATGGGTGTGCCTGTGTTGCCCAATACCGCAGGTTGCCAAAGTGTGCAGGAAGCCGTGACTACTGCGCAAATGGCGCGCGAAGTGTTTGATACCGACTGGATCAAGCTCGAACTTATCGGCGATGATGACACGTTGCAGCCGGACGTGTTTCAGCTTGTCGAAGCGGCGGAAATCCTGATTAAAGACGGCTTCAAAGTGCTGCCTTATTGCACTGAAGACCTGATTGCCTGCCGCCGCCTGCTCGACACAGGCTGTCAGGCGTTGATGCCGTGGGCGGCGCCGATTGGCACGGGTTTGGGCGTGGTTCATGCTTATGCGTTGAAAGTCCTGCGCGAACGCCTGCCCGACACGCCGTTGATTATTGATGCCGGTTTGGGTTTGCCTTCGCAGGCGGCGCAAGTGATGGAATGGGGCTTTGACGGTGTGTTGTTGAATACCGCCGTTTCCCGCAGCGGCGATCCGGTCAATATGGCACGCGCTTTTGCGCTTGCGGTCGAGTCGGGCCGTCTGGCATATGAGGCGGAACCTGTGGAAGCGCGTGAGAAAGCGCGCGCCAGTACGCCGACGGTGGGTCAGCCTTTCTGGCATTCGGCGGAATATTGAAAAACATTAGGGCGTGTCGAACACGCCCTTTTTTATTGGTGGAAAACCTGATTTCAGGTTAAACAGAATGTTCAGACGGCCTTGGCCAAAAGCTGTTTCAATGGCTTTAAGATTTGCCATGCTTGCGCTTTAAGTTGCGGCTGCATCAGCAGGCGGGCGGGGTGGGGAATGATGAAATGCGGCCGCTCTGCGCACAATTCGTTCATCAGTCCGATCATGTCGGGGCTGTCGAAGATTTTGCCGAGAAACAAGACTGCGCGTGCTTGCGAAGCGGTCAGCTCGTTTTGCATTTCGGCAAGCTCGGAGCGGATGTGTTCGGCATCGGGGAGGGCGGTGAACACGGGCGCGGTTTTGACCCATGCGGTTTTGTGCGCCTGCTCAGGCTTGAGGCCGATGGCGGCGAGAATGTTGTCGAGAAGCGTGCCGACGTCGCCGCTAAAGAGCGTGCCGTGCAGGCTGTCTTCGGTGGACGGACAAATGCTGACCACCATGATTTCAGACGGCCTGATGGTTACGTCAAGGCGGGGAAGATTGTCTGAATGCACGGCTTTTTCTGTTTTTGCCGGTGTTTCGGCCATGGCTTTGGGTGCCGCTTCGGGAACGCGGACAGCCGGTTTGGCCGTTTGCGCAGTGGCAATGGCGGCGGTGCGTGCCTGATGGGCACCTGCGGATAAAGTACGCACGGCTTGCGCGGTATCGGCAGCAATGGTTTTGGGGCGGACGGGCGCGGCTGATGCTGCGGCTTGAGGCGCAGCATGGATGATTTTGGCGTTTCGGTTCAGCCACATCGGGCCCAAGCCCAAGGCTTCGTGCAGGTGCAGATAGCGGCTGCTTAACATGATTTCTCCATCAATACGGCATCTTCGCTGCCGCCGTCGGGCAGGGCGTAGTAGTTTTTGCGGCGGCCGCAGGTTTGGAAGCCGTGTTTGCGGTAGAGCTGTTGCGCGGTTTCATTGCTTGCACGGACTTCGAGCAGCAATCGGGTTGCGCCTTGTTGTTGCACTGCGTTTTGCCAGTGTTGCAACAGAGCGGACGCAATGCCTTGGCGGCGGTAGTCGGACGCGACGGCAATCAGGTGCAGCTCGGATTCGTCAAATACGGTTTGCCACACGATAAAGCCGGTAATTTGGTGGTCGGTCTGGCTGAGCCAAACGCTGTCGGGATGGTGTTGAACCGCCGATTCAAACTGCTGCGCCGTCCACGACGAAGGATTGCCTTGTGCGTCGATGGCGGCAAGGGTGGGGCAGTCGGCAAGTAAGGCTGGGCGCAGGTTCACGGTTTGGCCTTTTGTTGGGCTTGCTCTTGCGCGGTCAGGGCAATTTTGTTGCGGACGTAGAGCAGCTCGGCGTGTGCCGCATCGGTGGCAACATAGCGGCCGCTGCGGGCAAGTCTGAGATAATCGGCGGCGGTCGGCATATCGGCCTGACCGTCAAAAGGCGGTTTGTCGGCGAGGGTAAAGGCATTGCCGATGCCGCCGCTAGGTGTTTTGCCTTCGGGAGCGGTAATGGCGGCGGCTTTGCCAACCGTGTAATCGCTCAAGCGGATGTGGTTTTGCGTATCAAACCATGCGTAGAACACTTCACCCATACGTGCATCGGTGGCCGCCAGTACACAGCTTGATGGCGGCAGCAGCGAAGCGGCGGCATCGAGGCAGGGAATGCCGATCATGGGCGTGTCAAACGGCGTGGCCAAACCTTGTGCAACCGCCGCGCCGATACGCAGGCCGGTAAATGCGCCGGGGCCTTGTGCATAGACGATGCAGCCCAAATCGGCGGCCGTGATGCCCGCTTCTTTAAAGAGGCGTTCGATTTGCGGCAGGATTTGTTCGGATTGCTTGGTGCCGACGTTTTCATGAAACAGGCGGACTTCGCCTTGATGTTCCAATGCGATGGACAGAAAGGATGTGCTGGTGTCGATGGCGAGAGTCGGGCGGTTGTCGGTTGGCATGGTGTTATTTTTTAGAAGGATATGGGTTGCCATTATAGTGGAACGGCGAGGGGGAACAAAGCACTCGGGCGGCGCTTGGGTAAAAACGCCGTTTACCGCAAAGCTGTTCGATAAGTGAACCAAGGTTTCAGGCCGTCTGAAAACGTTTCAGACGGCCTTGTTTTATTGGTCGAGTTTCAATAAAGGCGAACCTGCTTTTTCAACGGCGCGGCGGTAGGCTTCATGCGCTTCGATGCGTTGCAAATAAGCGCGGATATTGGGGTAGTCGGCGAAATCGAAGCGGTCGGCCGCGGCTTGCAGCGGATAGCTCATCATGATGTCGGCACCGCTGAGGCTGTTGCCGACCAACCATTCGCGGTTTTCCAACTCGCTGTCGATGTGGGAAAGATGCAGCGCGGCTTGCGGATGGATAAAGCTGCTTTTGACGCTGCCGCTGATTTTGCGGGCAATCGGTTTGACGAAAAACGGCATGGGCGCGCTTTCAATCCGGCGGAACACCAGTCCGAGCAGCAATAACGGCATCAGAGAACCTTCGGCATAATGCAGCCAGCGTTGATATTGCCAGTATTCGCGGCTGCCGCGTTCGGGCATCAGACGGCCGTTGCCGTAGGTTTGAATCAGATAGTCGGTAATCGCGCCGCTTTCCGCCAAGATAAAGCCGTCATCATCCAATAAAGGCGATTTGCCTAAGGGATGGACGGCTTTGAGTTCGTCAGGGGCGAGCAAAGTGTCGGGATGACGGCGGTAGGTTTGTAGACGGTAGGGCGTACCGAGGATTTCAAGCAGCCAAACAATGCGCAGGGCGCGGGATTGGTCGAGCGAATGCAGGGTAATCATGAGGAGCTTTAAATATTGGTTTGTTTGAGGTCGTCTATGCTGATTTGGCAGGCATCGGCATATTTTTGCAGGGTTTTTGCCGGTAGTTTGGCGAACACTTCGGGACGGAAATGCCGACGCAGCTGCCATTTCCATACGCCTGCCGCCATGGCCAAGCCGGTTTCATCATAACGGCAGCGGAACATATGGTAGTACAGCGGCGAATATTCGCCTTTTTCGACGGCTTCGCGCGCTGCCTGCGTTTGGGCATTGAGTTCGCACACCGCCATTTCGGTGGCGTAGGCTTCGTCCTGCCAACCGTTGCTGGTGGCCGCTTCGTAGTGGCCGTCGCGGGTGCCGTAGATGACTTTGCGGTGGCCGTGGTAGCTGGCGCTGTTGTCTTGAGGGATATCGTCAATCTTCATTCAGACAGCCTTTACTGCTTCCAAAAGCATGAAACATGTTGAAAAACGGCCGCTTTCCGGAACGTAACACAGGATTTTTTGGTCGTGTTCGATAGGGAAAGTGCGCATAAATTCTTCAAGGATGATGTAAATCGAGGCCGAACCCGTGTTGCCTTTGTTGTGCAGATTGGTAAACCATTTTTCCTGCAGAATGTCGAAGCCGATGTTTTTCAGGCCGTCTGAAAGGCGGTCGCGGAAAAAGCCGGAAGAGTAGTGTGGCAGGAACCAATCGATTTCTTCGGCGCGGATGCCGTGTTTGGCGGCGATTTGGGAGAGGGGTTTTTCCACTGTATAGCGGACGATGTTTTCGTTCAGCAGTTTGACGTCCTGCTTGACCGCCATCAGGCTGTGGCGGCGGCCGTAATCGGCATCTGCGTGTTTCCAGCCTTCAAATACGCCGTCGCGGAATTCTGCGCCGGCATACATGCAGGGCGGCATTTCGTTGGCGTAGGAAAGCAGGTCTATCCAATGGATTTTCAGGCTGAGGCCGTCTGAATTGGGACGATCGGACAGATACACCGCGCCTGCGCCGTCAGACAGCATCCAGCGCAAAAAGTCTTTTTCAAACCCGATTTCGGGGGACGCGTTTTCCAGTTTTTTATGGTCGGTTTCACTTTGAAACACTTCGCCGCGCATGACTGCCGAGGCGTTTTCGGAAGCGACGGAAACCGCATGTGCGTGTTCGCCGGTGCGCACGGCGTTGTAGGCATGTTTCATCGCCGCCATCCCTGCTGCGCATACGCCTGCCATGCTGAACACTTCGCAAGGCGGCATATCCAGCAAACCATGCACCATCACGCCGTGTCCGGGCATGGTTTGGTCGGGATAGGAAGTGGCGCAGGCCAGGCTGCCGACGGCTTCTGCCGCAACGCCTTGGGCAAACAGGCCGTTGACCGCTTCGGCGGCCAACTCGGCATTGGTGTGTGTCGTACGACGGCTTTCGGGGTCGATGGCGTAATGGCGCGACAAAATGCCGTTGGAGCGCAAAATCATGCGGCGCACGCGTGAAGGCACATCGCCTGCCATGCCGAGTACGGCTTCCATTTCGTCATTGCCGACGGGGGCATTGGGCAAAAAGGCAGAAACGCGGTTGAGATAAACGTCTTTGAGTGTGTTATTTGATGTCATAATGTGTTTGTCAAAATAATCAACCGATAAACCGCGCCGCGTAGTCGCAGCTTGCAGTCAACGGGATGTGATGTGTTTCGGCATATTCCATCAGCGCGTCCACCAGCAGTTTGGCAATGCCGCGATGACGGAAGTTGGGCGAGACCTCGGTATGGTTTACGTCCCAGCCGCCGTTGTGTTCGGTATAGCTGATATAGCCTGCTTCCAAACCGTCAATATCGATTTGAAAGCGACGGCGCTCGGGGTAGTGGATCACTTCGGGCATGATGGGTTCCTGGTTTGAGGCCGTCTGAAAATTATTATCTGCCTGACGGTTGCTCATAATAATCTGCCAGCTTTTTCAGACGGCCTTTGAGCAGCGGATGCAGCAGTTTTTTCAAAATTATGCTGACAGGTAAAACCACTAAAATCATCGCCAATAAAAAGACGATGTAGAAGCACAACAAGGCACGGCGCAAAAGCGGAGAAATCCTGCCTGCCGCCATCAAAAGCCTGCCCCAGACGAAGAAGCTGCGGCCGGCGGCGCGTTCGCTGAAAATCAGTTTTTCATTCACTGTCACTGCGCTCATGTTTTGAAACAGGGTTTCGTCCAAAGGCTGTTGGTTTAACAGTGCATCGCGCAATTTCGTACCAAACCGCGCCGCATCCGCCAATTCTTCTTCAGCAATGCCGGCAGAGGGCAGGGAGCGGAAATAGCGCTTGTCGCCGGTCAGCATCCATGCTGGCGTGGTAATGAAACTTGCTGCGCTGTTGCAGGCATCGATTTTTACGATGTTGCCGATGAGTTTGGCGCCGTTTTGTTTCAGCAAAGATTTCATTTTTTCCTGCGCGCCCAGCCACATATTGCGGCAGCCAATAAGCGTGATGACCGGTTTGCCGTCCAGCAGGCGGCGCGTTTCTTCGCGTTGCAAAAAGGCGGTAATCGGTTGCGAAGGAGAGAGGAACCAAACGGTGTAGGCAATAACCACCACATCGTAATCTTCGGACGGAATGTGCGGCGACAGAATCGGAGCGGGTTTTAAATGGACGGTTTCAGGAAAGGTATCGAAAAAACGCCAAAACGGCCACGGAAACGGAAATGCCTGCTCCGGTACGATATTTACGCAATCGACCTGTACGCCGGCTGTTTGCAACGGCGCGGCAAAATTTCGCGCCAGGCTGGAGAGCTGCCCCGTTTGTGAGTAATGCACAATCAGCACTTTTTTCATTATCTTCCCTGCAATGAGTAAGTTATGGTTGGTTTGGACGGTATTATATAGTAAACCGACCTGCCTTGAACTTTATTCATATTCAGTATGTGCGCGAAGGTTTCAGCCGATTTGGATGGAAGCGCCGTATTCTGTCGGAATGAGGCGGTGAAGTAGATTTTTATGCCATGCCAACATGAACAACGGCCGTCTGAAATTTTTCAGACGGCCTTGTGTGGAAATCGGGACGCATGGTCTGGAATGGGATTTGCGCTAAGTATAGTGTGCAAATCGTATAGATAAAAAAATAACCGCTTTAAGGCGGTTGGTGGTGGCCAGAGGCGGAATCGAACCGCCGACACACGGATTTTCAATCCGTTGCTCTACCAACTGAGCTATCTGGCCTTCGCGTGTTTCGTTGCGAGATGTGAATTAAACCAAATTTCGTTGCCTTGTGCAAGCGGTTGTAGGCTTTATTTTTGAGGCGGTAAATTAAGATTTTGTTTTGTATTGAATTATTTTTCGTTTTAATTGGCGGTTTTTAGGTTTGCCGGTTTGATTTTCAGACGGCCTAAGATACAATCGGCTTTTTTGCTTTGGATTTATGCCATGCTGTATGTGTTTGTTCGTGATATGTGGGATGTTTTGCGTTTGCGCTATCGTTCGCCGGAGACGTATTTGTATTCGCCTTTGGTAATGGCGGCGGTGCTGCTGTTGTTGGGCGTGGTGAACGCGGCCAACATGTCGCCTTTGTTTGGCAGTGGCGCGGCGGCGGTGTGCCTGTCGGTGATTTTGGTGATTGTGAAATGGTTGGTGTTGAGCCGCTCGATGCGTAAGGTGCTGCATTATTACGGTGCGCCCCGGCTGCCTTTGTGGGGCTTTATTTTGGTGTCTGAGGCTTTGCTGCTGCCGCTGTTGCTGGTGTTGTATGTTCCGGCGTTGGCTGCGTTTGCGCTGCTGTGGCAGGCTTGGGTTTTTGTGGTGCAGGTACGCGGTTTGATGTGGATGGGGAATGCGACGGTAGGCCGTGTTTTGGTGGGCTATCTGTTGTATGGTATCGGCGTGCTGTGTGTGGGTACGGTGATTTTGATGCTGTTTATTGCCGCCGGTTGGTTGGACATGGAAACGTTGAATCAAAACCTGCAGGTGTTGATGTCTGCCCGTAAATAATCAATGGAAATTGGAAGGCCGTCTGAAATGTTCAGACGGCCTTTGTTTTATGTGTTTGTTTCGTGGTCTTGCAGGATTTTTTGATAGACGGGGTCGGGGAGGTAGCGGCCTATCATGTCGCGCCAGCCTTGTGGACCGACCAAGCCTTTGACCATGGTGGAGGATACTTCGGCTATTTCGCGCGGCGGCATCAGGAAGACGGTGGAGATTTCGGGGGCGATGTCGCTGTTGATGTAGCGCATCGAGCGTTCGTATTCGTAGTCGGCGGCGGAACGGATGCCGCGGACGATGAAATTGGCGTTGGCTTCGCGGGCGTAATCGACCAAAAAGCGGTTTTCAAACACGCTGATGCGGACGTTGGGAAAGGGGTGGGTAATGGCATCGAGCATGGCGCGGCGTTCTTCTATGGTGTAGGTGTTGCGCTTTTCGGGATTGGTGCCGATGGCGACGATGAGTTCGTCAAAGAGGGATTGGGCTTCCTGTATCATCCACAGGTGGCCGAGGGTGGGAGGGTCGAAGCTGCCTGCGTACACGGCACGGCGCGGAGTGGTCGTGGTCATTTTGGGTTGGGAATGGGGTTTGTGTGGTTTTCAGGATAGGGGAGTTTGCCGGTGATGTCAAAAATCAAAAAGGCCGTCTGAAATTTCAGACGGCCTTTTTGGCTTTATCAGTCGTCACCGCTAATAGAGATGAGGATTCTCAAGAGGCTGCTGAAAATGTTGTAGATGGAGATGAAGATGGTCAGCGCCGCGCTGATGTGACTGTCTTCACCGCCGTCGATAACGGCACGCACCTGCCACATAATCATCAGGGAACTGAAGACAACGAAGCCGGCCGCGATGGTCAGGCTCAGGGCAGGGATGTTGAGGAAGATGTTGGCCACAACGGCAATCATGAGCACGATCGCACCGGCACCAAGAAAGCTGCCGAGTTTGTTCATGTTCATTGTGGTGCGGCGTGCCATAGCGGACATGGTGAAGAATACACCGGCGGTCATGGCGGCGGCCGTACCGACGATTTGCGCGCCGTTGTTAATCGCTAAGGCGTATTGCAACATAGGGCTGATGGCAAGGCCCATGCCGAAAGTGAAGATCATCAACAGGGCTACGCCGACGTTGCTGTAACGGTTTTTCTCAATCAGGAAGGTCATGCCGTAGAAGAAGCCGAAGAAGGCGGCCAGGGCAACATAGTATGAACCGAACATGGCGAAAATGTTAAAGCCTGTTTTGGCGGAAAAGAACGCGCCGGCAACGGCAGGAATGAAAGACAAGCCGAGCAGGCGGTAGGTTTTTTGCAGGACGGTATTTTTGGCAACCGAGCCTTGCGAGGTATAGTCGTAAACGTCGTTTTGCATGGCGTTTGCTCCAGTGTGGATTGGAAATGAATGAAATTTGGATTTTAACAGAGAATCATGGATTTGTATGATTTATCTGTTCTATTTGCCTAATATGCGGGGCAATCGGGAATTTTAAAGGCCGTCTGAAAATCGGGTTTCAGACGGCCTTGGCTTTTCAATGCTTATTTAGGCTCTTGCGGAACGTAGCCTTGTACGGCATCTGCGCCGTCGCCGAAGAAGTATTGTTCCATCTGCTGAGCGAGGTATTCGCGTGCGCGAGGGTCGGCAAGACTTAAGCGGTTTTCGTTGATCAGCATGGTTTGGTGACGAGTCCAAGCCATCCATGCTTCTTGGGAAACGTTTTCAAAAATGCGTTTGCCCAATTCGTTGGGCAGCGGCGGAAATTTCATGCCTTCGGCTTCTTTGCCGAGTTTGACGCAGTGAACCATACGGGTCATGGCGGTTTCCTTATGATGGGTTGCAAAGTTGGTATTTTAGCCGATTGCACGGATAGGGGAAAGCGTGGCTTTCAGACGGCCTGAAACCTTGCTATGATGGTCTTTTCTGTTTATTCAGGCAAAGATTATGAACCGCCTCGATACTGCCCGCCGTTATTCCCTTTTTCTCGCCCGCAACCTTGATTCAGGCAAACTCAAGCCCGAAATTTTCCTGCCCATGCTGGACAAGGTGTTGACCGAAGCGGATTTCCAAGCCTTTGCCGATTGGAACAAAATCCGCGCGGAAGAAAACGAGGAAGAGTTGGCACGGCAGTTGCGCGAGTTGCGCCGTTATGTGGTGTCGCAGATTATCGTGCGCGATATAAACCGTATCAGCGATTTGAACGAAGTAACCCGCACGATTACGTTGTTTGCCGATTTTGCCGTCAATACCGCGCTGGATTTCGCCTACGCCTATTATCGGGACATGTACGGCACGCCGATCGGGCGTTATACCAAATCACCGCAGCATTTGAGCGTGGTGGCGATGGGCAAGGCGGGCGGCTATGAGCTGAACGTGTCTTCCGACATCGATTTGATTTTCATCTATCCCGAATCGGGCGACACCGACGGCAGGCGCGAGCGCGGCAATCAGGAGTTTTTCACCAAAGTCGGGCAGAAACTGATTGCGCTGCTGAACGACATTACCGCCGACGGGCAGGTGTTCCGCGTCGATATGCGGCTGCGGCCGGACGGCGATTCGGGCGCGCTGGTGTTGAGCGAAACCGCGCTGGAGCAATATTTGATTACGCAAGGGCGCGAATGGGAACGCTACGCGTGGTGTAAAGGCCGCGTAGTCACGCCGTATCCGAACGACATCAAAGCGCTGGTGCGCCCCTTTGTGTTCCGCAAATATCTGGATTACAGCGCATATGAAGCAATGCGCAACCTGCACCGCCAAATCCGCAGCGAAGTCAGCAAGAAAGGCATGGCGGACAACATCAAACTCGGCGCGGGCGGCATCCGCGAAGTCGAATTTATTGCCCAGATTTTCCAAATGATACGCGGCGGCCAAATGCGCGCGCTGCAACTGAAAGGCACGCAGGAAACGCTGAAAAAGCTAGCCGAGCTGGGCATCATGCCGTCTGAAAACGTCGAAACCCTGCTTGCCGCCTACCGCTTCCTGCGCGACGTCGAACACCGCCTGCAATACTGGGACGACCAGCAAACCCAAACCCTACCGACCTCGCCCGAACAGCAGCAACTGCTCGCCGAAAGCATGGGTTTCGACAGCTACACCACCTTTTCAGACGACCTCAACGTTCATCGAAACAAAGTCAATCAGTTGTTCAACGAAATTTTGAGCGAATCCGAAGAGCAAACCCTAGACAACAGCGAATGGCAATGGGCATGGCAAAACAAGCCCGACGAAGAAGAGCGGCAAGGCCGTCTGAAAGAATATGGGTTTGATGCCGAAACCATCGCCACGCGGCTCGACCAAATCCGCAACGGCCATAAATACCGCCACCTTTCCGCACACGCCCAGCCGCGTTTTGACGCCATTGTGCCGTTGTTGGTACAGGCGGCAGCCGAGCAACCCAACCCGACCGATACATTAATGCGGCTGTTTGACTTCCTCGAAAACATCAGCCGCCGCTCCGCCTATCTCGCCTTCCTCAACGAACATCCGCAAACCTTGGCACATCTGGCACAAATCATGAGCCAAAGCTCATGGGTGGCGGCGTATCTGAGCAAATATCCGATTCTGCTGGACGAACTTATCAGCGCGCAGCTTTTGGATACCGCGTTTGACTGGTCGGCACTCGCCGTCTCGCTTTCAAACGACCTCAAAGCCTGCGGCGGCGATACTGAAGCGCAAATGGACACGCTGCGTCATTTCCAACACGCCCAAGTCTTCCGCCTCGCCGTTCAGGACCTTGCCGGATTGTGGACGGTAGAATCACTTTCCGATCAACTCTCCGCACTCGCCGACACCATCCTCGCCGCCGCCGTGCCGTGCGCGTGGGCGGATATGCCCAAAAAACACCGCGACACGCCGCAATTCGCCATCATCGGCTACGGCAAACTGGGCGGTAAAGAGCTCAGCTATTCCTCCGACCTCGACTTGGTCTATCTTTATGACGACCCTCATCCCGATGCAGGCGACGTGTACAGCCGCCTTGCCCGCCGCCTGACCAACTGGCTTTCCGCCGCCACCGGCGCAGGCAGCCTCTACGAAACCGACCTGCGCCTGCGCCCCAATGGCGACGCAGGTTTCCTCGCCCACAGCATCGCCGCCTTTGAAAAATACCAGCGCGAAAACGCCTGGACGTGGGAACACCAGTCCCTCACCCGCGCCCGTTTTATCTGCGGTACGCCTGATGTTCAGACGGCCTTCGACCGCATCCGCACCGAAATGCTGACTGCCGAACGCGACCAAACCGTTTTAGCAGGCGAAATCATCGAAATGCGCGAAAAAATGTTCCCCACCCATCCGCCTGCCGACAGCAACGTCAAATACGCGCGCGGTGGCGTGGTCGATGTCGAATTTATCGTCCAATACCTCATCCTTGCCCATGCCCGCCAGTATCCGCAACTCTTGGACAACTACGGCAACATCGCCCTATTGAACATCGCCGCCGACTGCGGCCTCATCGACAAAACCCTCGCCGAACAAAGCCGCACCGCCTACCGCTTCTACCGCCAGCAGCAACACAACACCAAACTGCGCGATGCCAAAAAAACCGAAGTGACGGACGAATTGCTGACCCATTACGGCAATGTGCGAAAACTATGGCAGGAAGTATTCGGGGCAGAAGTGAAGTTTGGATAAACAGGCGGGCGTATTCAGCGTCAAAAGCCCTGTACAGCAACACAATTTACCGCCACAACAAACTCACTCTAAACATATAAGGAAAACCAACCATGAAGAAAATGGCACTGTTTTTAACGGTTTTACTGTCGTCGGCAGCAGCCCAAGCCGCTGATTACTTTTTGCCTTATACCGAATGCGATGGCTCTGCAAACGTCCGTTCCGCGCCTGATACACGCAGCAAAATCATGACCGTACTGGATTATGAAAGCAAAAAACATAAAATACTCAGTAAACAGGGTAAATGGTTTCATATTCAATTAGACGGGCACCGTACAGGCTACGTCCATCAAAGCCAAGGCTTTATCGTGCACAATTATGTTGTCGCCAGCCCTGACGGATCGGCAAACGTCCGTAACAACAGCTACCCCGAAGAACCGATCAAGCAAGGCGAAATCATCAAAACACTCCCAAACGGAACACGTGTACAGATCGTCCCAGCCTTCAGAAAAGGCGACTGGTTGTGGTACAGCAATCAGGGAGCTTACACAGAAAAAAACGAGTATGGTCATCATGTTTCGATTCAGGGTTATATCCACAAAAGTCAACTTCGACGCGTGGAGTAATAAACAAGCAATTTATCCGATTAAGGCATATTTTCGGACATAAAGTAGGTACTGTTTTGCCGAAGATATAAAAAAGGCCGTCTGAAACTTTTCAGACGGCCTTTTATGGTATTTATTCTTCTTCTTCCTGTTCTGCCTCTGCAGGTTTTTCTAGGAAGTTGCCTGCCAACCAAAGTAAAGCGCCACTACCCGTAATGCCTGCTTTAATCCATAGGGCGGTATCTTCGCCCCATTCGTAAATCCAGGCTAAAACTTTGGGTACCGCGTTCATATAATTCAAACCGAATGCCAATACGCCGAGGATAAATAAAGTACTGCCCAAGCTTTTCATCATTATTCCTTATAAAATCAAATGTATGCTTCAGGACCAATCAGCAGGTGCAATGAAGCTGAGTGAATGTGAATATGTCAAAAGATGACATTATAGTAGGTTTTATGTAAGGAAGATATTTTTGTAAAAGCTGATTGGCAGCTTGAGGAAAGATTTTTGTTTACTTATTCCTGATTTAGCTTGAGCATGACCTGTAAAAAATGTTCTCATTTTCTGTCGATATTGTGATACAGCAAAACAAGTTCTAAAATATACTGCTTATTTATATATTAAAAACAAGGAGAAACTGATGTCTAAGGTTGCGGTACTCGGTGGCGGTCTTTCTGGCCGTCTGATGGCGTTCCAACTGGCAGAGCAGGGTATTTCGGTCGAGTTGTTTGAGAAAGGTGAACGCAACGGCGCGCAAGCCGCCGCTTATGTTGCCGCGGCCATGCTGGCACCTTCTGCCGAAGCGGTGGAGGCAACGCCCGAAGTCATCCGTTTGGGCAAACAAAGTATTGCGCTTTGGCGCGCGATTGTCGGCCGTCTGAATACGCCGGTGATGATGCAGGAAAAAGGCAGCCTGATTGTTTGGCATACGCAGGACAAGCCGCTTTCTGCCGAGTTCGCCCGGCATTTGAAGCGCGGCGGCGTGCCGGAACACGAAACCATACGTTGGAACGCGGACGAAATCGCGGCCAACGAGCCGCAACTGGCAGGACGGTTTTCAGACGGCCTGTATCTGCCGGCGGAAGGGCAGTTGGACGGACGGCAGGTATTGAATGCGCTGGCCGATGCTTTGGAATCAATGAATGTGCCTTGCCATTGGTTGTGCGAACGCGAAGTCGAAGATTTGGCGGTGCAATACGATTGGGTCATCGACTGCCGCGGTTATGGTGCAAAAGCAGCGTGGAACAGGCCGTCTGAAAGTCAATTGCGCGGCATACGCGGCGAAGTGGCGCGCGTTTACGCACCCGAAGTCGAGTTGTCCCGTCCAGTACGCCTGCTGCATCCACGCTATCCTTTGTATATCGCACCGAAGGAAAACCATATTTTTGTGATTGGTGCGACCCAAATCGAAAGCGAAAGCCAAGCGCCGGCCAGCGTGCGTTCTGGTTTGGAACTTTTGTCCGCGCTGTACGCCGTGCATCCGGCATTTGGCGAGGCGAACCTTTTGGAACTGGCCACCGGCCTGCGTCCGACTTTAAACCACCACAATCCTGAAATCCGCTTCAGCCGCGAACGCCGCCTGATTGAAGTCAACGGCCTGTTCCGCCACGGCTTTATGATTTCTCCGGCAGTAACCGGCGCAGCCGTGCGTTTGGCCGGCGCGCTGTTTGCCGGAAGCGACATTCCCGAAAGCGACGAAACCAGCGGTTTGCCGTATATCCGCGCTGCGAATTGAAGCCGTTGCGGACGAAGTTGCTTGAAAATTGGGCAAATTGTTTGTGAAAGACAGCCACAGGCCGTCTGAAAATGATAAAATCGCCGTCAATTCAATCAACCTTGCGTCTGAAAACCGCATGATGCCGTTTTCAGACGCCAAACCAATTTCCTATTTAACGATAAGCACATGACAACCCAAACCCTCTTAATCGAACTTCTCACTGAAGAACTCCCGCCAAAGGCCCTCAATAATTTGGGCAACCATTTTGCCGCTTCCGTTGCCGAAGGCTTGGAAAAAGCGCAACTGATTGACGGCGCAGCCGAGTACACCGCCTACGCTTCTCCGCGCCGCTTGGCCGTTCAAGTCAAAAACGTGAAGGCCGTTCAAGCCGACCAAAAAATCGTGAAAAAAGGCCCGGCCGTGGCGAATGCTATGAAAGACGGTGCGCCGACTAAGGCTTTGGAAGGTTTTGCGCGCGGTGCGGGTGCGAAAATCGAAGACTTGACCATCATCAACGACGGCAAGCAAGACGTGTATGCCTACGAATACGTCCAAACCGGCAAACCGCTGGGCGAGCTTTTGGAAGACATCATCAATGCCGCAGTGAAAAAACTGCCGATTCCGAAAGTCATGCGTTGGGGCAGCAGCACATTCACCTTCGTGCGTCCTGTACACAGCCTGATCGTGCTGCACGGCGGCGACATCGTCAACGTCAGCGTTTTGGGTCTGCAAAGCGGCAACAAAACACTGGGGCACCGCTTCCTCTCCAACGGCGAAATCGCCATTGAAAATGCCGACAGCTACGCCGCCCAAATGCGCGAACAAGGCAAAGTCGTCGCTTCGTTTGCCGAGCGCAAAGCCGCCATTCAGACGGCCTTGAACGAGCAGGCAGGCCGTCTGAACGCGACCGTTGCCGCTGATGAAGCCTTGTTGGACGAAGTGACCGCATTGGTCGAATGGCCTGTGGTATTGGAAGCCGGTTTTGAAGAACACTTCCTCGCCGTACCGCAAGAATGCCTGATTCTGACCATGCAGCAAAACCAAAAATACTTCCCGCTGCTCGATCAAAACGGCAAGCTGATGAACCGCTTCCTGCTGGTGTCTAACCTGCAAACCGAAGACCCGTCGCACATCATTCAAGGCAACGAACGCGTTTTGCGCGCGCGCCTGTCTGATGCAGAGTTCTTCTACAAACAAGACCAAAAAGCGACTTTGGAAAGCCGCCTGCCGAAATTGTCCAGCGTGGTTTACCACAACAAAATCGGTTCGCAAGCCGAGCGCATCGAGCGTCTGCAAAGCATTGCCGCCCATATCGCCAAAGCATTGGGTGCGGATGCCGCCGCAGCCGAGCGCGCCGCACGTTTGGCCAAAGCCGACTTGGTCACCGAAATGGTCGGCGAGTTCCCCGAATTGCAAGGCACGATGGGTAAATACTATGCCCGCTTGGACGGCGAAACCGAAGAAATCGCCGAAGCCATCGAGCAACATTACCAACCGCGCTTTGCCGGCGACAACCTGCCGAACGGCAAAGTGGCAACCGCCGTTGCGTTGGCCGATAAACTGGAAACCTTGGTCGGCATTTGGGGTATCGGCCTGATTCCGACCGGCGACAAAGACCCATACGCACTGCGCCGCTCCGCATTGGGTATTTTGCGTATGCTGATGCAGTACGGTTTGGACGTAAACGAACTGATTCAGACGGCCTTCAACAGCTTCCCGCAAGGTTTGCTCAACGAGAAAACGCCGTCTGAAACTGCCGACTTCATGCAGGCGCGTTTGGCCGTGTTATTGCAAAACGATTATCCGCAAGACATCGTCGCCGCCGTATTGGCGAAACAGCCGCGCCGTTTGGACGACGTAGTGGCGAAACTGCAGGCCGTTGCCGCGTTCAAACAGCTGCCCGAAGCCGCCGCACTGGCCGCAGCCAACAAACGTGTGCAAAACCTGCTGAAAAAAGCCGATGCCGAGTTGGGCGCGGTTAACGAAAGCCTGCTGCAACAGGACGAAGAAAAAGCCCTGTATGCCGCCGCGCAAGGTTTGCAGCCGAAAATCTCCGCCGCCGTTGCCGAAGGCAATTTCCAAACTGCTTTGTCCGAGCTGGCTTCCGTCAAACCGCAAGTCGATGCATTCTTCGACGGCGTGATGGTGATGGCTGAAGATGCCGCCGTGAAGCAAAACCGTTTGAACCTGTTGAACCGCTTGGCAGAACAAATGAACGCAGTTGCCGACATTGCGCTCTTGAGCGAATAAGGCCGCGTTTCAGTTGATCCTTTTTTCAGGCTGCCCGATGTTTCAGGCAGCCTGAAGTTTTTCGGGCGTATCCCTTGCATGGCGTTCAAGGGTATAATTCGGCAGATTTGTCGCACGACAAATCGCGCACATAAACAATTTCCCACATTCAAGAGGCAGATTATGAATATCCCAGCCATCCGAACCGCACTCGATGCCGTATTGATTCCCCATACAATGCGTACTTTGGGCAGCGAAAAAGCCGTTACACTCCTTGAAGAGCGTTCAGACGGCCTGCATATCGGCCTGAAATTCGCGTTCCCAGTTGCCCATATCGCCGCAGACATTGCCAACGCCCTCCAAGAAGCCGTTATGGCCCATACTGGCGACACGCATATTCATTTGAGTATTGATACCGAAATCGGTACGCACAAAGTCCAACCCGGCGTGGCGACCATCAAAGGCGTGAAAAATATTATTGCCGTTGCATCCGGCAAAGGCGGTGTCGGCAAATCAACGACCACTGCCAACCTTGCCACCGCAATGGCCAGAATGGGCGCACGCGTCGGCGTACTCGATGCCGACCTGTACGGCCCAAGCCAGCCCACCATGCTCGGCGTACAAGACCGCAAACCCGACCAACAAAACAAAAAACTGATTCCCGTTGAAGCCGAAAGCGGCATTCAAGTAATGTCTATCGGTTTCCTGGTCGATACCGACCAAGCCGTCGTTTGGCGCGGCCCGATGGTCAGCCAAGCCTTGCAACAGCTGATGTTCCAAAGCGAGTGGGACAATGTCGATTATCTCTTCATCGACCTGCCGCCCGGTACCGGCGATATCCAATTGACCCTGTCGCAAAAAATTCCCGTAACCGGCTCCGTTGTCGTCACCACGCCACAAGACATCGCCCTGATTGATGCACGCAAAGCCGTGGATATGTTCAACAAAGTCAATATCCCGATTTTGGGCGTTTTGGAAAACATGTCTGTCCATATCTGCTCCAACTGCGGCCATGCCGAAGCAATCTTTGGCGCAGAAGGCGGTAAAAACTTGGCAGAGCGTTTGAACGTACCGTTGCTCGGCCAGCTTCCGTTGAGCCTGCCTGTACGCGAAGCCATGGACAGCGGCACATCTTCGGCCTTGTTTGAAAACAACCAAACCATCGCCGACATCTACACCGAAGCCGCCTTCCAAATCGCGTTGACCATTGCCGATAAAGGCAAAGACTTCAGCAGCCGCTTCCCGAAAATCGTCGTCGAATAAAAAAGTTTAAAAAAAGGTGTTGACAGCTGTGTGACCCGTCTCTATAATGCACATCTTGTCGGGTCGTTAGCTCAGTCGGTAGAGCAGCGGACTTTTAATCCGTTGGTCGAGCGTTCGAATCGCTCACGACCCACCAAATATAAAAACCTGCTTTGAAAAAAGCAGGTTTTTTACGTTTGGATTTTAGGATTTTGTTGAAAATATTTTGTTATTGAAACAATCCATAGCACATCAGGCATCAGGCCGTCTGAAAGATATTTTCAGACGGCCTGAAGTTTTATAGGAATGGTTTTGAGAAATAAGCTTTCTACCTGGCAGACAAATGTTTAAAACCTTACTTGCGTCTGCAACTGTCTACGATAAACCAATACGGCAGCAGTCAGCGTGGCAAAAGAGAATGCAGACAATAAAAGCAGATAACGGCCGATTCCGTCCAGTCCGCTGCGGTTGAGCAGCAATTCCTGAAAAGCCTTCAAGCCCCAAGCCATTGGGGAAATCCAAGTGAGTTGCTGCATGGTTTCGGGCATGACGTGGGCGGGCACCATAATGCCGCCGATTGCCGCCATCAGGATAATGCCGCCGCCGCCGAGTACGACGGCGTGTTCGGTAGATTTTGCGCAGACACTGATTAACAGCGCGTAGCCGAGTGCGGCGGCGCTGACGGCGGCGGACAGCAGCGCGTAGGGAACAAGGCTGCCGTTGAGTATGAGGGCGGGTACGCCGATTTCGGGCAGCAGGTAGCGGCCGAGCAGCAGCATTCCGACAAACTGAAGCTGGTTAATCAGGAAATAGGGGACGAGTTTGGCGGCAATCAGGCCGGACGCGGAAGCGCGGGCGAGACGCAGGCGGGTAATGGTGTTGGTCTGGCGTTCCAGTGCCATGACGTTCGACAGCGGTATCATGATGAAAAACATACCGAAAATCAGCCATGCGGGGACGCTGTGCTGTACGGCGTTGGGTTTTTCCACAGTGCCGCTGCCTGCGCTCAGATAGTGTTCTTCCAGCATTTTTTTATCTAAAAAGCTGCGCACGGCGGCGAATTGTTCGTCGTTTTTTTCATCGACTTTTTTCTGGATGTCTTTTCGGATGGCGCGGGGCAGTTTTTTATTGTCGATTTTGATGCCTTCGTTGTTGTCGAAATAAGCGTCCAGCCGCGTTTGGGTGTAGTGCTGCTGCAAAACGCCTTTGACCGCCGCCAGCCATGAAGGCTCGGTATCGGGCGGTACATAGATTTGCAGGGCTTTGTTGTCGGCGATTTTGCCGGAAGCGGGGTTCGGGTTGAGCAGCACCAGTTGGAAACGCTTGTCATGCAGGCCGTTTTGCGCGTCGGTCAGCTTTTCAGACGGCATCCGCGTAACATGAATCTGCTCTTTTTCCAGCGCGGCGGCCAGTGCGGTATTGACGCTGTCGTCTGCCGCGCCGACCAGCGCGATGCGGCTGTCGGTGTGCGGGTCTTGGTCGCGGCTCAGCGCCAACGACATAATCAGCATGAAGGCGATGGGCATCACAAACAACACGGCCAAACCGTGCAGGTCGCGGCAGAGCAGTTTGAGTTCTTTGAGGAGGGAGGAAGTCGTCATTGTGGATTTTGCTTATCTGTTGCTGGCTCGTCTTTACGCAGGAAATCAAGGTAAAACGTTTCCAGTGAGCCGTGTCCCTGCTGGAAGTAGCGGATTTGCGCGCCGCTTTGTTGTAGGACGGCGTAAACGGCGGCGGCATCGTGCGCCGTTTCCATCATGCCGCGGCTGTCCACTTGCTTTGCACCCAAAGCGGCCAGTGTTTGAGGCGGCAGCGGCGGTTCGACGGTAAAGCGCACGACACCGGTTTGCGTACTTAAAAGCTCGTCCAAACCGCCGTGGTACACCAGTTTACCGTGTTGCAGCAGCGCAATTTTGCCGCAAAGCTGCTCGATTTCCGACAGATAGTGCGAGGTGTAAACCACCGTTACCCCCTGCCGCGTCAAATCCGCCACGCTGTCGAGGATAAAGCGGCGCGACTGCGGGTCGATGCCGACCGTGATTTCGTCGAGAAACACCAATTGCGGCGTGTTAATCAGGCCGATGGCAAAATTCAGACGACGTTTAAGCCCGCCCGAAAGATGCTTTGCCGCTTTGTTTTTGTGGGTGGTCAGGTCAGTCTGTTCCAACAGCGCATTCAGATGGCCTTTGTCGCGCACTTTGTAAAGTGAGGCGAAAAACAGCAGGTTGTCCCACACAGAAAGCTGCGGATAAAACGCGAAATCCTGCGGCACCAAACCGATTTTCTGCCGCTCGCTGCGGCTCAGCAGGCGCAACGGCTTGCCGTCAAACAAAATTTCGCCCTGCCGCACTTCCTGCAAGCCGGCCAAAAGCGACATCAGCGTCGTTTTCCCCGCACCGTTGTGACCGAGCAGCCCCAAACATTCGCCGTCGGCAATGTCGAACGACACATTGTCCAGCGCGGCGGTTTCGGCTTTGGGATAACGGTGGGAGAGGGATTGGATTTGAATCATGGTTTCAGACGGCCTTTCGAGCGATATTTAAATCACAGCACCCCATAAATAACGGCGCTGGAATTTGCCGTCCTTAAATATAAAGCAGACGCCGAAAGGATCGCCGTCCGAACCTTGTCTGCCGAACAGATAAAGTGTTTTATCATTGCCGCGGTAATAAGCTTCCCAGCCTTGATATACATTGCTGCCGCGTGCAGTGGCGGCAAAATCGGGCGAGAACAGTCCTTGCAGTTCGGTAGCGGGAACCGCTTGACCGTTTAGCGTGATACGCTCAAGCGCGAACACGCTTTTGGGAATCATAGAGTCGATACCATAATACGGTTTTCCTTGATAGAGCCGCGCGGTGTATTTGTCTTTGCTGATACCCGAGAAATCACTGCGTTTTGGGTGAATGCGGCGGGCTACGATGTGTACCTTTTGACCGTTGCCGGACAAAGTCAGCGTATCGTCATGACCGGATTGTTCGCGCAGGCGGACGAAGCTTTTATCGGAGGCGGGAAATATCAGACGGCTGTAATGGATAAAGCCGGAATCGTCGGCGCTTGCCTGTTGTAGCTGGACAAAACAGAAGTCTGGCTTGTTTTCACTGAGTTCTTCCATGCATTCCAACGGTGTGCCGTTGGGAATTTTTGCCAAAACTTTGGCATTCAAATCGGGTCTTTTTCGTAAGTTGGTGTGTCCGTCGGCATCATGAACCAAGGCAAAGCCGTTCGGCGGCGCGGCATGGGTTAAGGCGGAACACAATAATAAGAGGGAAGCTAAGTAACGCATTTTTACCATTTCTTTGAGTTTTCAGACGACCTTTTCGAGCGATATTTAAATCGCAGCATTCCATAAATAGCGGCGCTGGAATTTGCCGTCCTTAAATATAAAGCAGACATCGAAACTACCGGCTCCCGAACTTTGTCTGCCGAACAGATAAAGCGTCTTGTCGGTGTGGCGGTAATAGGCTTCCCAGCGTTGATATACATTGCTGCCGCGTGCAGTGGCGGCAAAATCGGGCGAGAACAGTCCTTGCAGTTCGGCAGCGGGAACTGTTTGACTGTTCAGCGTGATACGTTCAAGCGCGAACACGCTTTTGGGAATGTCGTAGTCTGTACCATAGAAAGGTTTGCCTTGATAGAGCCGCGCGGTGTATTTGTCTTTGTTGATGCCCGAGAAGTCGCTGAGTTTTGGATGGATGCGGCGGGCAACGATGTGTACCGTTTGTCCGCTACCGGACAAAGTCAGAGTATCGTCATGACCGGATTGTTCGCGCAGGCGGACGAAGTTTTTGTCGGAGGCGGGAAATATCAGACGGCTGTAATGGATGAAACCGTAGTCTTCTGCGGCAGGTTGTTGCAGCTGGGCAGTACAGAAAGTCAAACTGCCTTCGCCGCCATCACCCAAACATTTCAACGGCGTACCGTTGGGAATTTTTGCCAAGACTTTGGCATTCAAATCGGGGCTTTCGCGTAAGTTGGTATGTCCGTCGGCATCATGAACCAAGGCAAAGCCGTTCGGCGGCGCGGCATGGGTTAAGGCGGAACACAATAATAAGAGTGTGGCTAAGTAACGCATTTTTATCTTTTCTTTTAGTTTTCAGACGACCTGATTTCAAAACTGTACGCGGCGGATTGAGTTATGCCGCATGATTCCCCATTATTTCAACAATCCCCGCCACAACGTTTCTTCATCGTCCGCAATTTTGCGCAGAAATTCGGCGATGTTGCGGCAGCCATTTTCGGACGGTTTTTTGCACTGCTTCACGCACATGGCTGCGAATTGACGCCATTGGTCGCCGATGGCGGTCATTTGTTCTGAGGCCGTCTGAAACGCAGGTTCGTTGCAGATATGGGCGGCCTGTTCGAGGAAGTAGGCGTAGATGTAGCGGAAACCTGCGCCGCCGGTGCCGATTTCTTCCTGCATCCGCACCAAATGGCCGAGAAACAGTTTTTGGTATTTGTCGTTTTGTTTGGCGGGCAGGGATTCGATTTTTTTGGCCAGCGTGCGGATGCCTTTGACGCCGATGAAAAAGACCGGCGCGAGCATATGTTTAGCGTTTTTGCGTATGGCTTTGCGGATAATGGCGGGCAAGTCTGCCATGATTTGTTCAGACGGCCTGTTGTCTTCCAAGGTGTACATCATGCCTTTTGCCGCCAATACGCCTTTGGCAAAGCGCGCCCGCTGCAAATCTTCGGCGGCGCAGCGTTGTACGGTTTCAAATACGGGGTCGCTGATGAGGTAGTCGTTGCCGTCTTTGCCGTACACCAAAAGATTGTGTGCGTTGAAATGGAAGCGCATTTGCGGCGGGAAGTAGGGCAGCCAGAAGACGGAGGTTTGCAAACCGGCCAGTTTGCCTGAAGACAGCGCAGCATCCAATGCGGCTTGCCCGCTTTGTGCGTCGGAAAATTTGCGGACGGATAATTTCAGCCCCAATGCTTTGCAGGTGTTTTTGATGATGCTGCGCGGCGCGGTACGGTAGGAAACCAGCGGCATGCCGTTTAATTTGATCAGCGGCATCCAGACAAACGTCAGCGCGTGGGCAATGCCGAAAATCATGGCTTCGTCTAAATTGTGGCCATGGTATTTGAGCAGAGTGGACATCACACCGCTTTCGCAATGGGCGGTATGCTGGTGTGGAAATTCTTGTGTGGTCATAAAGTTATTGGTTTTCGTGCAATGTTTTCAGACGGCCTGAAGCGGTCGGAATAGGTTTGTTGTTTTGGATATCAGCGCGCTTCTTTGGCCGCTTCCTGTTCGGCTTTATAGCGGCGCAGAAATTCGATGGCGGCGGCTTTTTCGGCTTCGTTGCCGTATTTGGCATCGCGTTGGGCGCGGCGCAGTTCGGCGCGTTCTTTGGCTTCTTCGATTTGGCGCGCTTTGAAGTCTTCGCGGTTGTCGGAGGAGACGAGTTTGTCCTGTTGCGATTGCGCTTTGGCCATGGCTTTGGCAATCAAATCCATGGGGTTGAATACGGCGCTTGGTGCGGTTGTTTGGGTTTGCGCCTGTGCGGCCTGTTTGGCTTTGACGGCGGCTTCGCGTTGCGCCAGCAGAGCTTTGCGTTCGGCATCGTCGCGCTGTTTGCGCGCGGTATGGCGTTCAAAACGGCTTTGTGCGTGTTCGGCGGCGGCAAAGCGCGGTTCGGCAGAGGTGCTGAAACGGCGTGCGGACGGCAGGAAGGACTGCGATACGGGAACCATGTCGATGCAGTCGACGGGGCAGGGGGTAACGCATAAGCCGCAGCCGGTGCATTCGTCGCTGATGACGGTGTGCATCAGTTTGGACGCGCCCATAATGGCATCGACAGGACAGGCGCGGATGCAGGCGGTACAGCCGATGCAGGCGGATTCGTCAATCAGGGCCACTGCTTTGATTTGTGTTTTTGCCGGCGCGAGGTAGGGCTTGCCCAACAGGTCGGCCAGGTCTTTCATGACGGTTTCCCCACCCGGCGCGCACAGGTTTACCGGCGCTTCTCCTGCCGACAGGGCGCGCGCATAGGGTAAGCAGCCTTCATAGCCGCACTCGCGGCATTGGGTTTGCGGCAACAGGCGGCTGATGCTTTGGATGGGAATGGTCATCATGGATAATCAAAATCGAAAAGGCGCATTATATCAGATTGTTGCGTTTATTTTGGCGAAACTCTTTACGCTTATTTTAGTGAAATTTACCACGCTTATTTTAGCGAAACTCGCTACGCTCGTTTTCAGACGGCCTGAGTCGGGTTTGCGTTATAATTTTGAAATGGATTTATTTGGGTAATTAGGAATGACGGCTACACTTTGCTCCTGTCAGTCGGGGCGCGTTTATGCGGAATGTTGCGCACCGTTTCATGCGCGTGAGGCGGCGGCTTCGACGGCGGAAGAGTTGATGCGCTCGCGTTACAGCGCGTATGTTTTGCAGGAAATCGACTATATCGTGGACACGACTGTCCCTGCGCAGCAGAATTTGTTGGACAAGCAGGATTTGGCGTCGTGGAGTAAGCAGACGCAGTGGTCGGGATTGAAGGTTATCCGTCATGTGCCGTTTGGCAAGCTGCATGCTTTGGTCGAGTTTGAGGCGTATTTTGAAGAGAACGGGCAAACTGAGTGCCATCATGAATTGTCGGCGTTTGTGAAAATAGACGGGCGTTGGTACTTTATTGATCCGACCGTTGCTTTGCCGACGATGAAACAGCCTTGTTTGTGCGGTTCTGGCAAAAAGTTTAAGGCGTGTTGCGGACAGTTTTTCAAATAGTAATGTAAACAGGCCGTCTGAACGTTCAGACGGCCTGAGCTGTTTTTTCAGATAAAAAAAACCATTCATACTAAGGGAGAAGTATGAATGGCCAATACATTGCGGGAAAACGTCTTACTTGCTGCACCGCCCAAAAGGGATGAAAGAGCGGTGTTGTGTCAGCGATTAATATTCTACCGTTTTTAGTATTAAATGCTGTTAAGAAGTGAAATAATTTCAATAAATTGCAAGATAATCGTGATTTTTTGAAGATAAACGGTATTTTTACTGATTTTCTCGAATCCATTTCACCCATTGCTGAAACAGCTCGGGTTGCAATGCGGCGATGACGGAACGCTTGAATACATGTTCGCCGCTCCAAAAATCGTCTCCTTCCAAAGTGGTCAGGCAGCCGCCGGCTTCTTCAAAAATCAATGCGCCGGCAGCGTAGTCCCACAGCTTTTGTCCGCCGTGGATGTAAATATCGTAGCGGCCGCTGGCAAGGTAGCACCAATCGAGCGTGCTGCTGCCCATGCTGCGGATTGTGCCGAATGGGGCAAGGGTATTCATGCGGCTGGCGAGTTTGCCCGAACGCAGGTATTTGATTTCCACGCCGGCGATGGATTCGTTGAGTTTTTTGTTTTCCGAACGCAGCGGCAGCGGCGTGCCGTTGAGGAATGCGCCTTTACCGCGTTCGGCATAGAAACATTCGCCGCTGACCGGATTGTAAATCACGCCCAATTCGGCGTGGCCGTTTTTAACCAGCGCGACGGATACGGCAAAATGCGGCAAACCGTTGACGAAGTTGTTTGTGCCGTCGATAGGATCGACAATCCACAGGCCGTCTGAATGTTCGTTCCACAAACGGGTTTGCTCCAGAACGCTCATCTCCTCGCCCAACATCGGACAATCCTCCAATAAGGGCAGGGCGGCGGCAAAAGCGGTTTGTGCGGCCAAATCTGCTTCACTCAAAACCGAGCCGTCTTCCTTGCGTCGTGACGGCGTGTTCAGAAAACGCGGCATGACTTCGGTTTGGGCGATGTGGCGGACGACTTTCTGTAAACGATATAGCACGGCGTATCCTTGTTTTTTGCAGTTTTGCGTGACAGTGGATTAAAATTCGGGAAGTTTTAAATTATAGTGGATGAAATTGAAATCAGGCAGGCAAGTGTATGTCGCCGTGTTTCAACTTCGTTCACGAAAGTTCAAATTATATACATGAATAAAGCAGGAAACCATGCCCCGATTTTATGTTGATTTTGCCTTAAGCCCCGACAGCGTAGTCGAATTGCCCGATGATGTGGTGCGCCATCTGAATGTATTGCGCGTGAAAAACACGGAAGAAATCGTGTTGTTCAACGGCAATGGCAAGGCATATCCGGCTTTGCCCGAAGTTTTGGAAAAACGCCGCGCCAGCGTGCGGATTTTGCGTGAAGAGGCAACGGACAACGAATCGCCGCTGAACATTACGTTGGTACAGGCGGTATCCTCCGCCGAGCGCATGGATTTCACTTTGCAGAAAAGCGTGGAATTGGGCGTGGCAGAAATTCACCCGGTCATCAGTGAACGCTGTGTCGTCCGCTTGAGTGGCGAACGCGCTGAAAAGCGGGTGGCACGTTGGCAGGAAATCGTCGTTTCGGCGTGTGAACAAAGCGGCCGTAATATTGTGCCGAAGGTTTTGCCGCTGACGACTTATGCGCAGGCTCTGCAGCAGTTGCCGCAGGAAACGACCAAACTGTTAATGAGCTTGAACCGCGCACAAAAACTGAGCGATGTTCGGCCGCAATCCGGCAAGGTCGTGTTTATGGTCGGTCCGGAGGGCGGCTGGACGGAGAAGGAAGAGCAGCAGGCATTTGATGCCGGTTTTCAATCCGTTACGCTTGGCAAACGGGTGTTGCGTACCGAAACCGCCTCACTTGCGGCCATTGCCGCCATGCAGACGCTTTGGGGCGATTTTGCATAAAGTTCAGGCCGTCTGAAAACGAGCGTAGCGAGTTTCGCTAAAACGAGTGTAACGAGTTTTGTTAAAACAAGCTGTTGCTTCATGAGATAAAAATGGGAGTTTAAAAAATGTCTTACACCTTTACACTGGCTGAGCACGAGCTGGAAGCGGAATTGAAAAAGTTAATCGTACAAGAGGCCGATAAGGCCGACGATGTGGATATGGATGATTTCACCGACGATGCACTTTTGTTTGGCGATGACAGTCCGGTCGGTTTGGATTCGCTTGATGCGCTGCAAATCAGCGTTGCCTTACAACAGTATTTTCAAGTACGCCTGCAGGGCGACCGGATGGTGCGCAAACATATGATGTGCGTACGCGATTTGGCGGCGTTTATCCGTGCGGAGCATGGCGCGTGAGTTGGGTTTGCGGTACGGCGGCCACTTCTGCCTTGAATCCGCAAACGGATTTCAGACGGCCTGATGCGGTGTCTTATACGTTTTTAAACCAACCGCAGCAGGCTGCTTATTTTCGTGCATTTGCCGGCGACAGTTTGGGGCGGAAGGAATTTGCGGATATTGCCGAACAACATTTGCGACAAGCCGCCGAAAATGCAGGCTGGCCGTCTGAAAGCTGGCATGATGCGCCGGTGTTTATCGGTTCCAGTTCCTATTCCATCTCCGAATATGAAAATCGCCATCTTGCGGGCAATAGGGTGGTAGAGGAACACAATTTGCTTTATCTCGCCGAAGATTTGCGCCGGCGCAGCGGCAATCGGCAAATTTTCAGTTTCGCTACTGCCTGCACTTCATCTGCCCATGCGCTGATTCAGGCGGATAATTGTTTGCGCGGCGGGGCGGAGTGTGCCTTTGTGCTTGGCATTGAAAACCTCAACCGGCTGACCTTGCTGCATTTTCACAGCTTGGGTTTGCTGGCCGAACACTATCAGCCTTTTGGCGGAAACGGTTTGATTTTAGGCGAAGGTGTTGCTGCGCTTGCCTTATCTTCCGCTGCTCCCGAATCTTCTTCAGGCCGTCTGAAACTTATCGGACACGCCGCCAATACAGGCAATGACCTGATTCAAAGCGATGGCCAAGCTCAAGAGCAGGTGATGCGCCATGCGTTAGATATTGCAGGCATCGCTCCTGAAAGCATTGCAGCCGTTAAAACACACGGTATCGGCACGGCTGACAGCGATGCCGCCGAATTGGCCGCGCTGGAAAATATATTCGGTACACTGCCGCCTTTGATGGCGTTCAAACCGCAAATCGGACACACGCTTGGCGCAACGGCAGCCCTTGAAACAGCCCTGCTTTTATCCGCTTTAAAACAAGGCGAAAGCAGCGATTATCAGGGGAGGGAAATTTGTTTTTCCGAGTGCGCGGCTTCACAAAAAGGCGGCTTTTTCTGTTTGGCTAATCAGTTTGGTTTTGGCGGCAGCAACACATCTTTGGTATGGCAATGGCAACCGTAAATCCTAATATCCGTATTACCGCCGCCGTGCGTTTTGATACTGACGCCGGCACTGGCGGCAAAATTCTCAAGCAAACCTTAAAGCAGCAAAGCGGTATAGATACCCGCCGCCTCAGCCGCTTGAGTTTGATTGCCGCGCTTGGTGCAGGGCAACTGAAAGAGCAATGCGAAATTCGTTCTGATTGCGCCGTTTTTCTCGGTACGCCGTTCTCTTCGCCATCCGTATTTGAAAAAATGGCAGACAATGTGCTGAACCATCACGCCGCGATGCCGTTTGACTTTATTGCCAACCTGCACAATGCTCCCGTTTTTCATGCCGCGCAAGCGTTAGGAACGCATGGTGCAACTTTGGTCGTGGCTGCCGACAACAATGTAGATACGTGCTTTCATCCATTATCTCTGGCGATGCAGTCTTTGCAAAATGGCGGACAAGCTGCGGTTGGTTGGGCATACGAACATCAAGCGGCTCATGCCGATACTCATGAAGGCAGTATTTGGATTGTGCTTGAAGCCGGTGCAGAGCAGGGTGTTCCCGTTGTGTTGAATGATGAAGTGATGCAGGCTGATAGGCCGTCTGAAAAGCCGCAATATTATTGGCAAAATATCGCCGATTGGATAGAAGAAGTAACGGCGTACGAGGGTAGGGATGTAAAGAAATGTACTTTGGTGTGATCAGCAAATGATTTTAGAGAAAGTATTTGTCTTTTGAATAAATAAGGTTTGCACCATTAAAAAGGCCGTCTGAAAATATTTTCAGACGGCCTTTTTATATCTAAAACCAATCAACGAGACATCTCGCCTTGAATAGCGCGGATATTCGCTTTACGGGCGTTGATGGTACGGGTCAGCTGTTGGATTTTAATCTGATCACCTTTTTGTTTGGCCGCATTCAGCTGTGTTTGAAGGCGGGTAATAGCAGCCTGTTCATTGCGTACTTCAGTCTGCAATATCTGTTTGCGGGTTTCTTTAGGGCTTGGTTTAGGAGCCGGGGTAACCACAGGAGCAGTACGGATAACAGGGGCTTTGTATTTGCTGTATGAAGAACTGCGTGATTTGTTCTGACGGTTGCGCAGGATAATATTGAGGCGCGGATTGGCAGCTTCGGCTGTATTGGTCACGCTTGTAATTGGAATATGGGGCAAAATTTTAATATCGTTGTAAACATTGCTTGGATCAAACGGAATATTAGCAGCAGGTGTATATGCCTTAGGAAAAGGTGTTTGCGCGGATGTTTTGCTTTGATCTACCGGGGAAACCGTTGTAGCAGGTTTATTTGGTACATTTGATTCTACTGTTGGCGCAACAACGGTTTTAATCGTTTGTTCGTTAGCCGTGTTTGCGACAGTTGTTTTACCAGTATTGGTGTTTTTTGCATTATGTCGGGTTGAGGTTTTGGTATAGGCTTTACCTTTACGCTTGGTTTCAACGTTGATAGGTGTTTTGTCGATTGCTTCATCTGAGGCAATTACGGTTTGGTTATTTTGTTTGGCCGCAGTTCTATCAGGTGTTTTGGGTAAAACAACAGGATTCTGAATAATTGTTTGAGGGATTTGAATCGCAGATGTTGTTGGAAGGGTTTGCGTAATAGTGGCAGGAGTATTGTTTGGAGTTTGAACAGCCATAGTTTGAGGCTGTGTAGTAGCAGGCATGACGTTGAGAACGTCGGTAGTGTCAATTTCAGACTTTGTTGTAGGGGCAGTGTCTAAAACAGTTGTATCGCTGAGAATGGCAAGGCCGTCAGCAACGTTTTTGTCAATTTGAGAAGTTAGACGAGCTTGTGCAATAGGAATGGAAATAGGTGCCGGAATACCGTATTCATTTCGAGTAACAACGACTGGGGTTTGTACCGCAGGCGTTGCTTGAGAAGCATGAACGTAGTCAGTGGCAGATGCTTTGAATTCTGTTGTTTGTGCCGTTTTTAAAGCGGACATATCGTTGAGAATGGCGGAACCATTTGTAACGGATTTATTAGCTGGTTCAGATTCAGTGAATACGTTAGGTTCTGCAACAATGCTGCTCTCTGTGGTGGTGTTTGTGTCAACTACGCGGCAGGTATTGTTGATCTGGTGAGAGGTATAAACAGTGATGCCTTCAACATTGCAGACATACTCGGCAGCGTTGGCGGCGGCAGGGAGGGTCAGGCTGAGGGCAATGGCGGTTTTGCAGAAAAACGGTTTCATAAAGGCAATAGAATCAGGTTGTTTGTTTAAAGTGTAATTATACTATGTACACTGTCAGCAACCGCCAACTTATTTTTAGGCGGTGTAAAACTATGGCTGAAAGGTTGAAAATTGGAATAAAAGGTCTTAGGCCGTCTGAAACTTGTCATATTAAAGTTTCAGACGGCCTTTGCTGTCATTGAGTATTAAGCGTTCAACAGGCTTTCGTCCAATGTCAGCTCTTCGTTTTTATTGACGGCGACTTTGCGTGCCAAAACGTTTTGGGCGATTTCGTGTGCTTCGGCAAGCGAGTGCATCAGGTAAGTACCGCATTGGTATTCGTTCAACTCGGGGATTTTGCTTTGGTCTTGAACGGTCAAAACATCCTGCATTGAAGCGAGCCATGCGTCGGCCACTTTTTGCTCGTCGGGCGTGCCGATGAGGCTCATATAGAAACCGGTACGGCAGCCCATCGGGGAAATGTCGATGATTTCAACGCCGTTGCCGTTTAAGTGGTCGCGCATAAAGCCTGCGAACAGGTGCTCCAGCGTATGAATGCCTTTTTCAGGCAGGATTTCTTTGTTGGGAATGCAGAAACGCAGGTCAAACACGGTAATGGTGTCGCCTTTGGGCGTGGTCATGGTTTTTGCCACGCGTACGGCAGGGGCGTGCATACGGGTGTGGTCGACTTTGAAACTGTCTAGTAGGGGCATTTGGGTGTCCTTTGAGGTAAATAGATTTTTAGCTAGGGATATTTGAAGACTGAATCACAATTCCGCAATCTCAACTGCTTCGCCCGAAGCCTCGCTCAGTGCTTCGTTTAAAACGTCGTAGAAATCGCGGCTGTCGCGTGTTGCCAGCCATGTGCCGTTTTGCTCGGCAAAATGGTAGCCGCCGCTTTTGGCGGCAATCCACAATTCTTGGTTGGGCGTATGGCGGTTGACGATGATTTGCGTGCCGTCTTCGGCTTCGATGGTCAGTACGTTTCCGGCAAACTGGCAGTCGAAATCCCAGCCGTTTTCGTCGATTTGGTCTTCGATGTGTTCGAACAATTCTTCGCTCATGCGGATGAATTCGCTTTCGGTCATCATGGCTTTTTGTGTGGTTTTTGTTTAAGATACCGAATCTTGCCACATTCGTAATGATGAAGAAAGTTTTACTGATGAAATACGGCGTATTTTTTGCAGCGGCAACGGCTCTGCTGCTCTCTGCCTGCGGTTACAAAGGTGACCTCTACCTGCCCAAAGAAGGCGACAAGGCGCGCTTCGGCGTGATTCAAACCGGCTTGAAATTTGATACGGCCAAAGAACCGACCACTCAAACCAACGATTAAAAAAGACTTCACAAACATGACTTTATTCTGCGAACAAGTCCCTTATACACACCTTGCCGAAGAGTTTGGTACGCCGCTTTATGTGTACAGCAAATCTGCGCTGACCGAGGCATTTGAAAACTACCAAACCGCATTTGCCGCTTTAAATCCGCTTGTCTGCTATGCAGTTAAAGCGAATGGCAACCTGAGCATCATCAAGCACTTTGCTTCTTTGGGGAGCGGTTTTGACATTGTGTCCGGCGGCGAGTTGGCGCGTGTTTTGGCGGCCGGCGGCGATGCGGCGAAAACGATTTTTTCCGGTGTGGGCAAGAGTGAGGCAGAAATTGAATTTGCGCTGAATGCAGGCGTGAAATGCTTCAATATGGAAAGCATTCCCGAAATCGACCGCATTCAGAAAGTTGCTGCGCGTTTGGGTAAAGTCGCTCCGGTTTCCCTGCGTGTCAACCCTGATGTCGACGCTAAAACCCATCCTTATATCTCCACCGGCCTGAAAGCCAATAAATTTGGTATTACCTATGCCGATGCGCTTGAGGCCTATCGTCATGCTTCCCGACAAAGCCATTTGAAAATCGTCGGTATCGACTGCCATATCGGCTCACAACTGACCGACCTCAGCCCGCTTGTCGAAGCCTGCGAACGTATCTTGGCCTTGGTCGACCAACTGGCAGCCGAAGGCATTGTGTTGGAACACTTGGACTTGGGCGGCGGTGTCGGCATTGTTTACCAAGATGAAAATGTGCCTGATTTGGGCGCGTATGCCAAAGAAGTTCAAAAACTGATGGGTACACGCCGTCTGAAACTGGTTCTTGAGCCAGGCCGCAGTTTGGTCGGCAATGCAGGCGCGTTGTTGACGCGAGTTGAGTTCGTCAAACATGGCGAAGAGAAAAACTTTGTGATGGTCGATGCGGCGATGAACGATTTGATGCGTCCGGCGCTTTATGATGCCTATCATCACATCGAAGCGGTCGAAACCAAAGACATTGAGCCTCTGACGGCCAATATCGTCGGCCCGATTTGCGAAACCGGCGACTTCCTCGGCAAAGACCGCACCATCGCCTGCGAAGAAGGGGATTTGCTGCTTATCCGCAGCGCCGGTGCGTATGGCTCAAGCATGGCGAGCAACTACAACACGCGCAACCGTGCGGCGGAAGTATTGGTTGACGGCAACGAATGCAAACTTATCCGCCAACGTGAAACCGTCGAGCAGCAAATGGCCAACGAATTGGCTTGTTTGTAAGGTTTGATTGTTTAAAAGGCCGTCTGAAAGCTTAATTGACTTTCAGACGGCCTTTGTTATGAAAGAAAAGGGCATGTATCAAACATGCCCTTTTTAGTTTATCAATAATGCGGCGGAATCTCGTCGCGCAGGCTGTACGGTTCGCGTTCACCGTTTGCGCCTTTGTCCTGCATCCGTTGATATAGAAGCCGCAACTGGCCTTGCTGCAAATCCAAAGCCTGCTGCATCTTGGCGATGGTGTCGTTCAGGCTGCCGATTAAATCTTCCTGCAAGGCCGTCTGAATTTCCAGTTCCGTGACGCGGTGTTCCAATTCCTGAATATCGCTCATATTACAGCACCATTGCGGCAATCCAGCCGGCAGCCATCAGCGGGATATTGTAGTGGATAAAAGTCGGGATAACCGAATCGCGGATGTGGTCGTGTTGACCGTCGGCGTTCAAACCCATGGTCGGGCCGAGCGTCGAGTCGGAAGCAGGGGAGCCTGCATCGCCCAGCGCACCGGCCGTACCGACGATGGCGACGGTCGCCATAGGCGAGAAGCCCAAGCTCATGCACAAAGGCACATAAATCGCGGTAATAATCGGTAAAGTCGAGAAGGATGAGCCGATGCCCATGGTCACCAGCAAGCCGACGCACAACATGGTCAATGCGGCCATGCCTTTATTGCCGCCGAACAAAGCCATGCTGTGTTCGACCAAAGGCTGAATCTCGCCGGTTGCGTTCATTACGGCGGCGAAACCTTGTGCCGCAATCATAATAAAGCCGACCATCGCCATCATTTTGATGCCTTCGCCGAACACATCGCTGGCGGCGGAGCGGTTCATCACGCCTAACATCATAAACACGGCAAAGCCCAACATAGCGCCCAATACCAGCGAACCATCATACAAAAGCTGAATGGCAAAACACACGGCAATCGCCACGGCCGCCACCAAGCTGCGATAGGTTGAAGGCTCCTGTTGTTGCACTGCCGCACGGTTGTCTTCCGTGTCAGTGGTATTGTTTTGATAAATGCGTGGTTTGCGGTAGTGCAAAAAGGCCAGCAGCAAGCCGGACACCATGCCCAAAGCCGGAATCGCCATTGCGTGCATCACATTGATGCCGCTGGTGTCCATGCCTGCCGAGCGGATATTGCCCAACATGATGTCGTTCAAGAAGATGGAGCCGAAACCGTAAGGCAGGAACATATAAGTCGTTACCAAGCCAAACGTAATCACGCAGGCCACCAAGCGGCGGTCGAGTTTCAAACGGTTGAACACCAACAGCAGCGGCGGAATAATCATCGGAATAAACGCGATATGAATCGGCACAACGTTTTGGCTCATCACGCCCATGCACAAAATAATCGCCAGCAGCAGCCATTTGACCGCGCCTTCGCCTTTCGCATTGCCTTCGCCGCCGTTGAGCTTGCGGATAATCACGCCGGCGAGCTGTTGCGGCAGGCCGGAATGCGTGATGGCCATGGCAAACGCGCCGAGCATGGCATAAGACAGCGCGATTTGCGCCCCGCCTTTCAGGCCTTCGTTAAAAACAGGAATAATCCCTTGCTGCACCACATCGCCGGCCGCGTTGGTTACATTCTCCAAAGGCATACCGGCCACCAAGCCGCCGACAAACGCGCCGACAGCCAAGCTGAGCACCACATGCACGCGCGATAAAGACAGCACAAGCATGATGATGACCGCAATTACAACCGCATTCATATCGTTCTCCGTTGTTCAGACGGCCTGTTATGTAAAAACAGGCAATCATCTGTTTACATATTACAAATAAACATCATAACCCAAGCATGAAGCCTTTGCAAAAAACGGCAGGCCGTCTGAAAACCAGATTATCGACTTTCAGACGGCCTGAAGTGATGTCTTGTATAACGGTTCAATAGGGTATGCGGTTTATCGCTGAGATTAAGATATTCAAAAATAGCCAAAAAACGCGCGCTTCCTATTCTTTGCATATTGTATAAATGTTAAAATCGACATAATGCTCTATTTGGGGTTTGTCGCTGAAACTCAAGCAGTTATTTATAAAATCTAATTCGATAATACACAAATAAAGGAAAGAAGTTATGGATATTCTGACGCGGCTGCACAATCTGCCGCCTTCCCGCTTCCATTACAAACTTTTAGTGTTGGTCGGTATAGGCTGGCTGTTTGATGCCATGGATACAGGCTTGGTGTCGTTTGTATTGCCGGCTTTGGGCAAAGATTGGGCGCTGGCTCCGGCGCAGTTGGGCTGGATTGTCAGCATTGCCTTTGTCGGCATGGCTTTGGGCGCAGTATTCAGCGGCTGGCTGGCGGACAGATTCGGACGGAAAACCGTTTTTGCCGGCACAATGGTGGTGTACAGCATTGCCACAGGTTTGTGCGCGCTTGCGCCTGATTTGACGGTTTTGCTGGTGTGCCGTTTTTTTGTCGGCGTCGGCTTGGGCGGCCAACTGCCCGTCGCCGTGTCGCTGGTCAGCGAATATGCGCCGCCGAAAGTACGCGGCCGTTTTATTGTGTTGCTGGAAAGCTTTTGGGGCTTGGGCTGGCTTTCGGCCGCGCTGGTGTCTTATTTCTTTATTCCGCAAACCGGCTGGCACAGCGCGTTTTTATTCGGCGCCTTGCCCCTGTTTTATGTGCCGTTGGTGTTGAAGTTCGTTCCCGAATCCGTGCCTTACCTGCTTTCCCGCGGCAAAACCAACGAAGCGCACCATTTGGTATCCGCGCTGGAAATGCAATCGGGCATAACGCCGCCGACAGAAGCCGTTGCCGCACCGACCGCTCCGCGCGAACGCATCCGCTTCGTCCAACTTTGGCAACATCCGTTTGCACGGCGCACGCTGATGTTGTGGCTGGTTTGGTTCGGCATTGTGTTTTCGTATTACGGCATTTTCACTTGGTTGCCCAAATTGCTGGTCGAGCAGGGCAATACTGTGGTTAAAACCTTTGAATATATGCTGGTGATGATTGTTGCGCAACTGCCCGGCTATATTGCCGCCGCGGCTTTGGTGGAAAGAATCGGCCGCAAAGCAACGCTGGCAGGCTTCCTGGCCGCTTGTGCCGTGTGCGCATGGTTTTTCGGGCAGAGTGCAACTGCCGCCGAAGTGATGATTTGGGGCAGCCTGATGTCCTTTTTCAACTTGGGCGCATGGGGCGTTTTGTACACCTACACTCCCGAACTCTACCCCTTGCGCTTCCGTGCCTTCGCATCCGGCTGGGCAGGCGCCATCGGCCGCGTCGGCGGCATACTCGCGCCCATGGTAGTGGCGATGATGGTGGGCAACAGCGGCGGCTTCGGCAATATCTTTATGATGTTTGCGCTGGTTATGCTGTTGATTGTGGCGGTAATCTTGGTATTGGGTGAAGAAACCAAAGGCCGTACGCTGGAAGACATCAGTCAATAAAAGATAGATATGAAAAGGCCGTCTGAAAAATATTTTCAGACGGCCTTTGTTTTATTTTAAGTATGTAATTTTGATACATTGGTTTTCTGTTCTTATTTTAATATGCGGGGAAAGCGACCAAGAATGACCGTCTTCGGTTACGTGAGAGTAAAATCATTATACTTCAATAAATTAAAATGAATAAATGATAAAGAGGCCGTCTGAAAAGTTCAATCATGGTTTGTGATGTAGGTCAAAGCAGAATGTAACTAAATTACTTATAGTTATCGTAGTGAAAATTTATTGACCTTATTGCCACCTTTTATTAAGGAGATACACCATGAACGCATCAGCCGACAACGTCGTCAGCCCAGCTGTAGTCGAGGTAAATAGCCTGGTTGAAAAGGGTTTACGGGCGTTGGATGAGTTTCTTAAGTTGGATCAGGAACAGATTGATTTTATTGTGGCCAAAGCCTCTATCGCCGCGCTGGACAAACATGGTGTACTCGCCATGCACGCGGTGGAAGAAACGGGACGCGGCGTGTTTGAGGATAAGGCGACGAAAAACCTGTTTGCCTGCGAAAACGTCGTGCGCCGCCTGCGCGATTTGAAAACCGTGGGTGTCATCAGCGAAAACGATGTAACCGGTATTACTGAAATTGCCGATCCTGTCGGCGTAGTTTGCGGTATTGTGCCGACGACCAATCCGACTTCCACCACCATTTTCAAATCCCTGATTGCGCTGAAAACCCGCAATCCGATTATTTTCTCGTTCCATCCGTCTGCACAGCAGTGTTCCGCCCATGCAGCGCGTATTGTGCGCGATGCGGCAATTGCGGCCGGTGCGCCGGAAAACTGTATCCAGTGGATTGAAAAGCCGTCTATGGAAGGCACTTCCGCGCTGATGAAGCATCCGGGCGTGGCAACGATTTTGGCGACCGGCGGCAATGCGATGGTAGAAGCCGCGTATTCTTGCGGCAAACCTGCGCTCGGCGTCGGGGCGGGCAACGTACCTGCTTATGTTGAAAAAACGGCGGACATCAAACAGGTGGCACACGATATTGTGATGTCGAAATCTTTCGACAACGGCATGGTGTGCGCCAGCGAGCAAGCGGTAATTGCCGATAAAGAGATTTACAAAGAGTTGGCCGAAGAGTTCAAATCCTACGGCGTGTACTTTGCCAACAAAAAAGAAAAAGCCATGCTCGAAGAGTTTATCTTCGGCGTAACGGCGAATTGTGCCAGCTGCGGCGGAGCGAAACTCAATTCCGCCGTTGTGGGCAAACCGGCGGCATGGATTGCCGAGCAGGCCGGGTTTAAAGTGCCTGAAAAAACCAACATCATCATCGCCGAATGCCGCGAAGTCGGTCCGAACGAGCCGCTGACCCGCGAAAAACTTTCACCTGTTTTGGCCATGATTAAGGCGGATTCGACCGAACAAGGTTTGAAGTTCGCCGAAGAAATGGTTGCCTTCGACGGTTTGGGACACTCCGCCGCCATCCATACCGCCGACGAGGAATTGGTCAAAACGTTCGGCTCCCGCGTCAAAGCGCTGCGTGTGATTTGGAATTCGCCTTCTACTTTCGGCGGCATCGGCGATGTGTACAACGCCTTCCTGCCTTCTCTGACCCTCGGTTGCGGCTCTTACGGTAAAAACGCCGTCGGCGGCAACGTCAGCGCAGTCAATCTGTTAAACATCAAAAAAGTAGGCCGTCGGAGAAACAACATGCAATGGTTCAAAGTGCCCGCCAAAATCTATTTTGAACGCGATTCCATCCAATATCTGCAAGACA
Source organism: Neisseria sp. P0016.S008 (assembly GCF_051957775.1). Lineage (NCBI taxonomy): Bacteria > Pseudomonadati > Pseudomonadota > Betaproteobacteria > Neisseriales > Neisseriaceae > Neisseria > Neisseria sp. P0016.S008. The sequence goes on along the minus strand of NZ_JBQCWB010000003.1, from coordinate 146,402 downwards.
TGAAAGACTGCGAAAAAGTCATGATTGTGACCGACCGTTCGATGGTTGATCTGGGCTTTGTCGATAAAATCACCCACCAACTGCATCAACGCAAAAACAAAGTGACCATTCAGCTGTTTACCGATGTCGAAGCCGATCCGAGCGTCCAAACCGTCTATAAAGGCACGGATTTGATGCGCAGCTTCCAGCCCGACACCATTATCGCGCTGGGCGGCGGTTCGCCAATGGATGCGGCAAAAGCCATGTGGCTTTTCTACGAGCAGCCGCAAGTCGATTTTGAAGACTTGGTGCAAAAATTCATGGATATCCGCAAACGCGCGTTCCGCTTCCCTGAATTGGGCCGCAAAGCCAAATTTATCGGCATTCCTACCACATCGGGTACAGGCTCCGAAGTCACGCCGTTTACCGTCATCAGCGACGGCGATAAGAAATATCCGATTGCCGACTACTCGCTGACCCCGACCATTTCGATTGTCGACCCTGCGTTTACCATGACTGTGCCGGCAGGCGTAACCGCCGATACCGGTTTGGACGTATTGACCCACGCCGTAGAAGCATACGTTTCCGTACTGGCGAATGACTTTACAGACGGCCTCGCCCTGCAAGCCATCAAGCTCGTGTTCCAATACCTCGAACGTTCCTACAAACACGGTGCGGCCGATCCTGAAGCGCGCGAGCATATGCACAATGCTTCCACCATCGCAGGCATGGCGTTTGCCAATGCGTTCTTGGGCATTAACCACTCGATGGCACACAAAATCGGCGGCAAATATCACGTTCCGCACGGTCGTGCCAACGCCATCCTGCTGCCGCACGTCATCCGCTACAACGGCACGCGTCCGCAGAAAACCGCCACTTGGCCGAAGTACAACTACTACAAAGCCGACCTGAAATATCAGGAAATCGCCCGTACCTTAGGCCTGCCATGCAGCACGCCGGCTGAAGGCGTCGAATCCTTCGCCCGCGCCTGCCATGAACTGGCGGTCAACGTCGGCATCAAAATGTCGTTGAAAGAGCAGGGCATCGATGAGAAAACCTTCCTCGACGGCAGAAAAGAGCTGGCCATGATGTCTTTTGAAGACCAATGCACCCCGGCCAACCCACGCCTCGCCATGGTGGCCGATATGGAAGAAATCCTGACCAAAGCCTATTACGGCGAATAAAATCGGGTAGTAAAAAAGGCCGTCTGAAACCTGAATATAGGGTTTCAGACGGCCTTTATCTGTGTGGCTAAACCTTAAAAGCGATTTAGACGACGATATTCACCAAGCGTCCGGGAACGACGATGATTTTCTTCGCAGGCTTGCCTTCCATGAATTTCACTGCGCCTTCGTTGGCAAGGGCGGCGGCTTCGAGGTCGGCTTTGGAGGCGTCGGCGGCGACGGTGATTTTGCCGCGCAATTTGCCGTTGACTTGAACCATCACTTCGATTTCGGATTTGACCAAGGCGGCTTCGTCGACTGTCGGCCAGCCTGCTTCCCACAGTTTCGCGCTGTTCAATTCGCTCCACAGGGTTTCGCAGATGTGCGGCACGATGGGCCACAGCAGGCGTACGGCGGCTTCCAATACTTCTTGGGCGACGGCGCGGCCTTGTTCGCTGCCGGTGTCGGTTTTGTCGTATTGGTTGAGCAGTTCCATCACGGCGGCGATGGCGGTGTTGAACTGTTGACGGCGACCGTAGTCGTCGCTGACTTTGGCGATAGTGGAATGCAGTTTGTGGCGCAGGTCTTTGAGTTCTTTAGACAAACCGTCTTGGTTGCCTGCAAACGCTTTGACTGCTTCGCCTTGCTTCAAGTATTCGTAAACGGTACGCCACAGACGACGCAGGAAGCGGTGTGCGCCTTCGACGCCGCTGTCGCTCCATTCGAGGGACTGTTCGGGCGGTGCGGCGAACATCATGAACAGGCGGGCGGTGTCCGCGCCGTAGGCGTTAATCAGTTCTTGTGGATCGACGCCGTTGTTTTTGGACTTGGACATTTTTTCCGTGCCGCTGATCACGACGGGCAGGCCGTCGGCTTTGAGGACGGCGGAAACGGGGCGGCCTTTGTCGTCAAAAGTCAGCTCGACATCGGCAGGATTGATCCAGTCTTTGCCGCCTTTGTCGTTTTCACGGTAGTAGGTTTCGCAGACGACCATGCCTTGCGTGAGCAGGCGTTCAAATGGTTCATCCACGCTGACCAAGCCTTCGTCGCGCATCAGTTTGGTAAAGAAGCGCGCGTACAAGAGGTGCAAAATTGCGTGTTCGATACCGCCGATGTATTGGTCGACCGCACCCCAGTATTTCGCGGCTTCAGCCGATACCATGCCTTCTGCGAACTTGGGCGACATATAGCGGAAGAAATACCAGCTCGATTCCATGAAGGTGTCCATGGTGTCAGTTTCGCGTTTCGCCGCGCCGCCGCAGCATGGGCAGGTGGTTTCGTAAAACTCTGGCATTTTTGCCAGCGGCGAACCCATGCCGTCGGGTACGACGTTTTCAGGCAGGACGACCGGCAGTTGGTCGGCAGGGACGGGGACGTCGCCGCATTTTTCGCAATGGACGATGGGAATCGGGCAGCCCCAGTAGCGCTGGCGCGAAATACCCCAGTCGCGCAGGCGGTATTGGGTTTTCGGTTCGCCTGCGTCTTGGCTTTGCAGTTTGGCGGCGATGGCGTCGAAAGCCGTCTGAAAATTCATGCCGTCCAAGTCGCCGCTGTTGACCAATACGCCGTTTTCTTTGTCGCCGTACCATTCTTGCCATTGGTTTGCATCGAATGCGTTGTCGCCGACTGCAATCACTTGTTTTTTAGGCAGATTGTATTTGGTGGCAAACTCAAAATCGCGTTCGTCGTGCGCCGGAACCGCCATGACCGCGCCGTCGCCGTAGCCCCACAATACATAGTTGGCAATCCACACTTCCAGCTTGTCGCCGTTGAGCGGGTTGACGACGTAGCGGCCGGTCGGCACGCCTTTTTTCTCCATCGTCGCCATATCGGCTTCGGCAACCGAACCGGCTTTGCATTCGGCGATAAATGCCTGCAATTCGGGTTTGTCGGCGGCTGCGGCGGTTGCCAGCGGATGCTCGGCGGCAACGGCAACATAAGTCGCGCCCATCAGCGTGTCGGGACGGGTGGTATAAACTTGCAGGAATTTCGCGTAATCGCCTTCCAAGCCTTGTTTGCTGTCGTCTGAAACGGCGAAGCGCACAGTCATACCGCGAGATTTGCCGATCCAGTTGCGCTGCATGGTTTTGACTTGTTCCGGCCAGTGTTCCAGCTTGTCTAAATCGTTGAGCAGCTCTTCGGCGTAATCCGTGATTTTGAAGTAATACATCGGGATTTCGCGTTTTTCGATCAACGCGCCCGAACGCCAACCACGTCCGTCGATGACTTGCTCGTTGGCTAGGACGGTTTGGTCGACAGGGTCCCAGTTTACCGTGCCGTTTTTGCGGTACACGATGCCTTTTTCAAACAGCTTGGTAAACAGCCATTGTTCCCAGCGGTAGTATTCGGGTTTGCAGGTGGCGACTTCGCGCTCCCAGTCAATCGCAAAACCCAGGCTTTTGAGCTGGGTTTTCATGTATTCGATATTGTCGTACGTCCAAGCGGCGGGGGCGACGTTGTTTTTCATCGCCGCGTTTTCCGCCGGCATACCGAACGCGTCCCAACCCATAGGCTGCATGACGTTGAAGCCGTTTAAGCGTTTGAAGCGGCTCAATACGTCGCCGATGGTGTAGTTGCGCACATGCCCCATGTGCAGCTTGCCGCTGGGGTAGGGGAACATGGAGAGGCAGTAGTATTTGGGTTTGGAAGCGTCTTCGAAGACGTTGAAAATACGCTCGTCGTCCCATTTTTTCTGCGCCGCAGGCTCGATGGCGGCGGGTTGGTAATGTTCTTGCATAGTCATTCTGTTTTTCGCTTGAAAACGTTGGAAAAAATAAAGATGGGATTATAGCAGGTTGTCGGGCCTGTCGGTTTGACAAAGGCCGTCTGAATGTTTGGATGTCGGAAAAGCACAATTTCAGACGGCCTTGAAAATACTGACTTGAGTTTTTGATACTCGCCCACATATCCCACCCAGTTTGAATTCATTCTTAACACTATCAAAATTATGAGCAATAAAGATTTTTACGAAACACTTGGTGTTGCCCGCAGCGCTAGCGACGATGAAATCAAAAAAGCCTACCGCAAGCTGGCAATGAAATACCATCCCGACCGCAACCCTGACAACAAAGAAGCGGAAGAAAAATTTAAAGAAGTCCAAAAAGCTTACGATACCTTGTCAGACAAGGAAAAACGTGCCATGTACGACCAATACGGCCATGCCGCGTTTGAGCAGGGCATGGGCGGCGGCGCGGGCGGATTCGGCGGTTTTGGCGGGTTCGGCGGCGCGCAAGGCTTCGATTTTTCCGATATTTTCAGCCAAATGTTCGGCGGCGGTGCCGGCGGCCGCCAGCCGGATTACAGCGGCGCGGACTTGCAGGTTGGCATAGAAATTTCGCTTGAAGAAGCCGCCAAAGGCGTGAAAAAACGCATCAACATTCCGACTTACGAAGAATGTGATGTTTGTCACGGCTCAGGTGCCAAACCGGGCACATCCGCATCGACTTGTTCGACCTGTCACGGATCAGGTACGGTACACGTCCGCCAAGCCATTTTCCAAATGCAGCAGACTTGTCCGACTTGTCACGGTACAGGCAAAGAAATCAAAGATCCTTGCGTCAAATGCCGTGGCGAAGGCCGCACCAAAACCAGCAAAACGGTTGAAGTCAACATTCCGGCAGGCATCGACGACGGTCAACGCATCCGCTTGAGCGGCGAGGGCGAGCCGGGTCAACACGGCGCACCGGCAGGCGATTTGTATGTCAATGTCCGCGTAAGACAGCACAAAATCTTCGAGCGCAACGGCTTGGACTTGCATTGTGAACTGCCGATCAGCTTTGCCATTGCCGCATTGGGCGGCGAAGTCGAAGTGCCGACTTTGGACGGCAAAGTCAAACTGCACATTCCGAAAGAAACGCAAACCGGCCGCCGTATGCGCGTGAAAGGCAAAGGCATCAAGTCTCTGCGCTCCAGCTCGACCGGCGATTTGTACTGCCACATTTTGGTTGAAACTCCGGTTAACCTGACCGATCGTCAGAAAGAGTTGCTGGAAGAATTTGAAAAAATCTCCTCCGGTCTCAACCTCAGCCAAACCCCGCGCAAAAAATCGTTTTGGGAAAAAGTAGGCGAAAAAGTAGGCGATTTGTTCTCCGATAATTAATCGCTGTGAAAAAGGCCGTCTGAAATCTGCTTTACATTGGGTTTCAGACGGCCTTTTGTTTTTCTTTCTGTTGCTTCAAGCCATGGTTTGCCTTACAATTCGCGCTTCACTCTTACGGGAGTAGCCATTCGGCGCAATGCCGAAACCGTTGTCAACATAATCGGCTTGTGCGGCCGTGGCAGCGGTATCTTCTCTGCTTTATCGGAAGACAGGCAAGACGTAAGCGTTGTCCATACCCTTGCGGGCGGTATGCACAGCGCTTTTTGTTTGCCCGCTTGTCGGTTGAGTATCTTAAATCATGGAAGCTTTTTTCTCCTCGACGCTGGGCGTTGCCATTGCCGAAATCGGCGATAAGACGCAATTGCTCGCGCTCTTTTTGGCAGCACGTTTTGCCCACAAAAACGCGATTGTTGCCGGTATTTTTATTGCAACCCTGTTGAACCATCTTGTTTCAGCCGCACTCGGTGTCTGGCTGGCATCCGCTATTTCGCCCGAAGTCATGAAATGGGTGGTTGGCGGCAGCTTTATTGCGGTCGGATTATGGCTGCTGTTGCCGGACAAAGACGAAGACCCTGACGGCAAGTGGCTGAAATACGGCGCATTTACGGCGACGGTCGTCCTGTTTTTCTTGGCTGAAATCGGCGATAAAACGCAGATTGCAACAGTTCTTTTGGCGGCAAAATACCAATCTATCCTGCTGGTCGTGGTCGGCAGTATTGCCGGTTTGATGATTGCTTCTGTGCCTGCCGTGTATTTGGGCGAAATGCTGATGCGCAAAATTCCGGCCAAAGCAGTGCGCATTGCCGCATGTATCTTGTTCTGCCTGCTGGGTATTTTGACCCTGCTTGGCGACGGTATCGTGTTGAAGGCCGTCTGAAATGTGGGACATTGTTTTTGAACACAAAGACTTTGTGGTCATTAATAAGCCTTGCGGCGTATCGGTGCACAGCGAATCGGAAGGGGAGGTTTGTCTGACCGCATCGCTGGCACAGCAGCTCGGCGTTGAACGCGTGTGGCTGGTTCACCGTTTGGACAAAGCCACCAGTGGCCTGTTGCTGCTTGCGCTCAACCGCGACAGCGCGGCGGCTTTGTCGGCGCAGTTTGCCGAGAAAACCATGCGTAAAACTTATTTGGCACTCGGTACGCACAAGCCGGCGAAAAAGCAGGGCTGAGTGAAAGGCGGTATGGCGCGTTCGCGGCGCGGTACATGGAAGCTGACGCGTGACGAGGATAATTTTGCCGTTACCCGTTTCAGCAGCCAAAGCCTGCAGCCCGGTTTGCGCCTGTTTGTGTTGCAACCGTTTACCGGCAAAACCCATCAGCTGCGCGTGGCCATGAAAAGCATAGGCAGTCCGATTTTGGGCGATACGCTGTATGGCGGCGATGAGGCGGAACATCTGTTTCTGCACGCTTGGCGTTTGGTTTTCGACTATCGCGGCGAGCATTTCGATATTCGGGTTGCGCCTGATAAAACATGGCCGTCTGAAATCGATTTGTCGGCGTGTTTGGGTTCGGATGAGTCCGAATAGAAGCAGTGAAATTTTTGTATGTATTAAAAAAGGCCGTCTGAAAATTGTTCAGACGGCCTTTTGATTGTTTCAAGTTTACATTTCCAATTCGCTCAAACCCGGCAAGTCGGCAAAACAGCGGTCGTGAGTAATTTGGCAGAAATTGTCCAGATAGCCTTTGTTGGCGTCTTCCGTACGAATGGCGGCATAAAGTTTGCTTTGCAGGCCGTCTGAAGTGATTTTGCGGTGGACGACGTAGCCTTTTTCCAAATACGGCATGACCGTCCAATAGGGCAGGGCGGCGATGCCGCGTTTGCTGGCAACCAGTTGAATAATGGCGATGGTCAACTCGCTGTGGCGGCGCGGCGGATTAATGCCTTTGGGCAGCAGCACTTTTTTGGGCAAATCCAGCATTTCGTCGGGGACGGGATAAGTAATCAGGGTTTCGTCGATAAAATCTTCCGCTTCCCAAACGTCTTTGTCGGCAAGCGGGTGGTCTTCTGCGCAGATACCGACCATTTCATAGGCAAACAGAGGGCGGTAGCTGATGCCGTTGAGCGGCTCGGCTTCGGAAACGATGGCAAGGTCGGCGCGGTGTTGCAGTAACAGCCCGACCGGATCGGCTTGGAAACCGGAAACAATATCCAATTCAACTTGCGGCCATAACGGGCGGAACTCGCCCATGGCAGGCATCAGCCAGTCAAAGCAGGTGTGGCATTCGACGGCAAGCCTGAGTTCGCCGGCTTCGCCTTCGATAATCCGCACCAAATCACGTTCGGCAGCGGCAACCTGCGGCAACAGCTCGCGCGCCAGTTGCAGCAGGCGCATACCGGCCGGAGTGAAGCGCAAAGGTGTGGATTTGCGTTCAAACAACGGCGTTTCGTAATAATTTTCCAAGGCGCGGATTTGGTGCGACAGGGCGGATTGGGTCAGGAAAACCCGTTTGGCGGCAAGGGAAACGCTGCCGGTTTCTTCTAAAGCCAGCAAGGTTTTGAGATGACGCAATTCGATAATAGAGTCCATGTGTTTTCAGACGGCCTGTGGGTAAGGTGGGGTATATTAAAATAATTCATGATGATGTGCAAATGATTAATGTTGGGAATGATTGCTGAAATCGGAATGTAAGAATTTGAGGCATAAACAGATTTTGCGGTTAGAATGCGAAGCTGTTTTTGAAGATAGATATAAGGAGCGGAATATGGCTTTACGCCGCGAAATTCTGGCTTGGTGTGATGAGATATTGCAGGTCGGGCTGTTTAAAGACTATGCGCCCAATGGTTTGCAGGTCGAAGGCAAAGAAGAAATTGCCAAAATCGCCACTTCGGTTACCGCCAGCAAAGCTGCAATCGATTTTGCCGTAGGACAGGGAGCGGATATGCTTTTGGTTCACCACGGCATGTTTTGGAAAAGCGAGCCTGTCACGATTACCGGTTGGAAAAAAGCACGCATTGAAACCTTGCTGCAACACCAAATCAATATGGCGGGCTACCACCTGCCGCTGGATGCGCACCCGCAATTAGGCAATAACGCACAATTGGCCGAGAAACTCGATTGGGCGCTCGAAAAACAATTCGGCGTGCAAAACCTGTTGAATACCGGCCGTCTGAAAACCACGCAAACATTGGCGCAGTTGTCTGAACGCATTGAGGCGGTATTCGGCCGCAAGCCGACCGTTATCGGTGATTTTGAACGCGAAATCAAACGTATTGCCTGGTGCAGCGGCGGTGCGCAGGGATTTTTTCAGACGGCCATAGACGAAGGTGTCGATGCGTATCTGACCGGTGAAATTTCCGAAGCGCAATATCATCTTGCCAATGAAACAGGTGTGGCATTTATCAGCGCAGGCCACCACGCGACAGAACGTTACGGCGTACGCGCCTTAGGCGATGCCGTGGCAGAAAAATTCGGTATCGAAGTGGTTCACTTTGATGAAAACAATCCTGCTTGAGTATTGAGAAATATCATAAAACTTTACCTTATTTTAAATAATGCTTTGAGTATTACAACAAACTAGGTAGAATTACGCTGTTTAATGGCTCGGTATTCCCAAAATTTTAGGACGACTGAATAATGGATAATCAAGAAATCAACAACGGTCGCCGCCGTTTCCTGACACTGGCTACTTGCGGTGCAGGCGGTGTGGCGGCTCTGGGCGTAGCTACGCCTTTCGTGGCCAGCTTCTTCCCATCGGAGAAAGCTAAGGCTGCCGGTGCTGCTGTCGAAGTAGATGTCAGCAAAATCGAAGCAGGCCAAATGCTGACTGCCGAATGGCAGGGCAAACCGATCTGGCTGGTCAACCGCACAGATCAACAGCTCAAAGACTTGAAAAGTTTGGATGGCGCAGTTACGGATCCTAATTCCGAAGTGGATCAGCAACCGGAATACGCTAAAAACGAGCACCGTTCGATCAAACCGAACCTCCTCGTCGCTATCGGTATCTGTACCCACCTGGGTTGCTCTCCGACTTACCGTCCCGACGTTGCTCCTGCGGATTTGGGTGCAGACTGGAAAGGCGGCTTCTTCTGCCCTTGCCACGGTTCGAAATTCGACATGGCAGGCCGCGTGTATAAAGGTGTTCCTGCACCGACCAACTTGGTTGTACCGCCTTACAAATATCTGAGCGATACGACTGTTTTGGTGGGCGAAGACTAAAAATAAGGAACGATAATTATGGCAAACCAAACCAATAGCAAAGCAAAAGCATTGTTAGGCTGGATGGACGATCGCTTCCCTCTGTCTAAAATGTGGAATGAGCATTTGGCTCAATACTATGCGCCGAAGAACTTCAACTTCTGGTATTACTTCGGCTCTTTGGCCCTGCTCGTCCTTGTAATTCAAATCGTCAGCGGTATTTTCCTGACCATGAACTACAAACCGGACGGCAACCTTAACGCCTACCATCTGCCTGCTGCCTTTACCGCAGTAGAGTACATCATGCGCGACGTGTCCGGCGGCTGGATTATCCGCTATATGCACTCCACCGGCGCATCTTTCTTCTTCATCGTCGTTTATCTGCACATGTTCCGTGGCCTGATTTACGGCTCGTACAAAAAACCTCGTGAATTGGTGTGGATTTTCGGTTCCCTGATTTTCTTGGCATTGATGGCAGAAGCCTTTATGGGTTACCTGTTGCCTTGGGGTCAAATGTCCTTCTGGGGTGCGCAGGTAATTATTAACCTGTTCTCCGCCATCCCTGTTATCGGTCCTGATTTGTCCACTTGGATCCGCGGTGACTTCAACGTTTCCGACGTTACTCTGAACCGCTTCTTTGCCCTGCACGTTATCGCAGTACCTCTGGTATTGCTTGGCTTGGTTGTGGCACACATCATCGCCCTGCACGAAGTGGGTTCTAACAACCCTGATGGCGTTGAAATCAAGAAAAACAAAGACGAAAACGGTATTCCACGCGATGGTATCCCCTTCCATCCTTACTACACCGTTAAAGACATCTTGGGCGTCGTTGTATTCCTGATTGTCTTCTGTTCTGTGTTGTTCTTTGCACCTGAAGGTGGCGGCTACTTCTTGGAAGCGCCAAACTTCGATGCAGCGAATGCGCTGAAAACACCTCCGCACATTGCGCCGGTATGGTACTTCACTCCGTTCTACGCAATTCTGCGTGCGATTCCTTCCTTTGCCGGTACTCAGGTATGGGGTGTAATCGGTATGGGTGCAGCAGTTGTACTGATCGCCTTGTTGCCTTGGTTGGATAAAGGCGAGGTTAAATCTGTCCGCTATCGCGGCCCAATCTTCAAAACGGCGTTGGTTCTGTTCATTATTGCCTTCATCGGTTTGGGTATTTTGGGTGCAATGGTAGCAACTGATACTCGTACTTTGGTTGCACGTATCCTGTCTTTCGTCTACTTTGCATTCTTCCTGGGTATGCCGTTCTATACCAAACTGGATACCAACAAACCAGTTCCTGAACGCGTAACCATGAGCACTACTAAACAAAAAATTATGTTCTTTGTTTACGTCGGTATTACCGTTGTCGGTGCTTACTTGTTTGCAACCAATATCTGATGAGGGCAGCGAAAATGAAACAAACTCTGAAAAACTGGTTTGCTGCCTTATTGCTGGCAGTGCCTATGAGTGCAGCCGTTGCCAGCGGCGGCGGACACTACGAAAAAGTCGATATCGACCTGCGTGACCAAGTCAGCCTGCAGCACGGTGCGCAAATCTTTACAAACTACTGTTTGTCTTGCCACTCTGCAAGCGGTATGCGCTTCAACCGTCTAAAAGACATCGGTTTGACTGAAGATGAAATCAAGAAAAACCTGATGTTCACAACAGACAACGTTGGTGATGTCATGGTAGCGGCAATGGATCCGAAAGATGCCTCCAAATGGTTGGGTGCGCCTCCGCCGGATTTGACCCTGATTGCCCGTTCTAAGGGTGCAGACTACCTGTACGCCTATATGCGCGGCTTCTATAAAGACCCAACTCGTCCGAACGGTTGGAACAATACTGTTTTGGCCGGTGCGAGTATGCCTCACCCATTGTGGGAGCAACAAGGTGTTCAAGCCGTTGAGTTGGATGCCAAAGGTCAGCCCGTTATGATTAAAGACGAGCATGGCAACCTAACTCCTAAGCTGTATTGGGAATCTACCGGTCTGCAAAGCCGTCGCCTGCCTAACGGTAAAGTGATCCAAAAAGAGTACGATACTTATGTACGCGACTTGGTGAACTACTTGGTGTACATGGGTGAGCCTGCTCAGTTGCAACGCCACCGCATCGGCTACATGGTTCTGGCATTCCTGTTTGCGGTAATGCTGCCATTGGCTTACTTCCTGAAAAAAGAATTCTGGAAAGACGTTCACTAATTCTTTTGAATCAAAAAGGCAAACCTATTTCGGGTTTGCCTTTTTTGTTTGTGAAATTGGTTTATGCGGAAATAATGTAAATTTTAAAATTACTTAATATAAACAAAGTGATATGTGAAATTTCTGGATTAAGTGTTTGAAATTATGTATAATTCTGTCTGAATTTTTATAAGGCTTAAGGCCGTCTGAAAAGATTTATCAGGAGTAAAAGATTATGATGACATTGTATTCAGGTATTACTTGTCCATTCAGCCAACGCTGCCGTTTTGTGCTGTACGAAAAAGGCATGGATTTTGAAATCAAAGATGTGGACGTGTTCAATAAACCTGAAGACTTGGCTTTGATGAATCCGTATAACCAAGTACCGGTTCTGGTTGAGCGTGATTTGATTTTGCACGAATCAAACATCATCAACGAATACATTGACGAGCGTTTTCCTCATCCTCAGTTGATGCCGGGTGATCCTGTTATGCGCGGTCGCGGCCGTTTGGTACTGTACCGTATGGAAAAAGAATTGTTCAGCTTGGTGCAAGTGTTGGAAAACCCTGAATCTACCAATAAAGAACAAGCTAAAGCACGTGAAGCCATTGGTAATGGTTTGACACTGTTGGCACCGTCTTTTGCTAAAAACAAATACATCTTGGGCGATGACTTCTCCATGATTGATGTTGCTTTGTCTCCACTGTTGTGGCGTTTGGATTATTACGACATCAAACTGGGTAAATCTGCTGCTCCTTTGCTGAAGTACGCCGAGCGTATTTTCCAACGCGAAGCCTTTATTGAAGCATTGACGCCGGCTGAAAAAGCCATGCGCCGCTAAAGGACGAACCTATGGCAACTTCAACCAAACCGTATTTTTTGCGTGCTTTGTATGAATGGTGTTTGGATAATAACCAAACACCGCACATCGTGGCTTGGGTAAATGAACATACCCGAGTGCCGATGCAGTATGTGCGTGATAATGAAATTGTTTTAAATATTGGTCCTACCGCCAGCCATAACTTGAATATCGACAACGAATGGGTCAATTTCTCTGCACGCTTTTCCGGCGTAGCGCACGAGATTTGGATTCCGGTCGGTCATATTGTCAGTATATTTGGTCGCGAAAGTGGAGAGGGTATGGGTTTTGAGGTAGAACCATATCAGCCTGCTTCTGTTGAAGCTGCGGCGGCGGAAGATAAAAAAGCTGAATCTGCGGAAGACAAACCGAAAAAAGTATTGAAGCTTGTGAAGTAATTAAAGACAAAAGGCCGTCTGAAATGTTTCAGACGGCCTTTATTGATTGGGGGTATTGAAGTGGCAAAATTAATGGGTAATCAGTTATTAATTAAGCCAAACAAAAAAGCTCTTGTATTTAACAAGAGCTTTTTTGTTTAGTGGTGGAGGTAAGCGGGATCGAACCGCTGACCTCTTGCATGCCATGCAAGCGCTCTACCAACTGAGCTATACCCCCGAAATTTGGTGGCGAATCAGGGATTCGAACCCCGGACACAAGGATTATGATTCCTCTGCTCTAACCGACTGAGCTAATTCGCCGTTTCGTGAAGTCGCTATTATAGTTTTTTTTGAATATTTGGCAAGCGATAATTTTGGTTTTTTTTATTTCTTATTGTTTTTAAAAAATAAAAAGTAGATTGTCAGGCTATAGTTTATGGCAAATGTCACCGTGGCTGAAGCCTGCCCAATCAATATCGATGTCTTTGCCAAAAGCGATCACTTTAAAAAGTTCGCCCATTTCGTGCTGATGTATCAGTTTCTGTACTGCTGCTGCGGCTTGGATATATTCAACCGAATCCGGGCTACCGATTTGTGCCAGCAGATCAGTGATACCGAGATTGAGTAGGAAATAAGATTGGGGCAGGTAACCGATTAAGTCCAAACCTGATTCCGTGCCGGCGCGTGCGATATCGGTGAAATTGACATGCGCAGTCAAATCGGTCAGGCCGATATTGAAAAATGGGTCATGGATAGTGTGATGGCGATAGTGGCCGATAAATGTGCCTTCCTTGCGTTGCGGGTGGTAATACTGAGCGGCATCGAAGCCGTAATCGATAAATATCATGCCGCCGCGCTGCAATTTGGCGGCCAGGGTTTGGATAAAGGCATATTGTGCCGAGTGAAGCTCGCTTGTGTATGAAGGGAGGGGAGGAAAGTACAAAGAGGCTGTTTGTGTAAGCTTGGCTTGGGCCAATGGTCTGATGGCTTCGATTAACTTGTCATTCTCTAAGCTGACGCCGATTTGTTGAAATCCTTCATCTTGATAAATCAAGCGTTCGACCGGCATGGCATCCAATACTTCGTTGCCGATGATGATGCCGTCAAAGTGTTCGGGTAATGCGGTGAGGTGGATGACTTTTGCGGCTGCTTCGGGAGATGTGTGCTCAAGAATATGTTGACGTTGTCTTTCTGCAAGCTCTGCCGACAGCTCAATAATGTAGTAATGATTTAGGCCGTCTGAAAGATTTTGTAACAAAGTAGCGGCAAGATGGCCTGTGCCTGCACCAAATTCGTAGATATTGCCTGCTGTTTGTGGCAGTAATTCGGTAAGTTGTCTGGCAAGGGTTTGCCCGAATAAGGGAGATAGGGTGGGGGCAGTAATGAAGTCGCCGTCCGTGCCGATTTTATGGCTGCCTCCGCTGTAATAGCCGTATTGGGGTGTGTAAAGGGCAAGCTCCATAAATCGGGAGAAAGGTATCCAGTTTTGATGTTGTTCAATTTCGTTTTTGATGAGCTTAGTCAGGTGTGCTGAAGAGGCTTGTGCGTCAGGGGAGGGGAGGGGGAGTTGTGGCTTCATGACTGTTAGATAATGTAAAAAATTTGAATTTGTTTGTATATTATAGCTGCTTACGGAATGGGTGGTAATTGAGTATAAAAATACTATATGTAGTATTTTTATAATATAAATCATACTATATCTAGTATTTTATGCTAAACGGAATGCTTATAAAATCCATATGTCATTCATTGTTGCGTATATAAACTATTGAATTTTAAGCATTTAGTGTTTCATTTCAGATAAGAAACGAATTTGACCTGATTGCCAAAATTTCTTATAGTGTCGGTTAGTGGGGCATAGTGGGTGGAAGTGGTTACTTTTTCCTAAAAAGTGTTCCGTAGAAGTGAAAACGAAATATTTTAGGGAGGTGGGATTTTTAATCCCACTCTAGTTTTATTTTAATCGAATTTGGGGTGTGATGTGTTTGGCGGTGCTCATGAATTGAGTATGGATAGTAAAGGGCGGTTGGCGATTCCTGCCAAATTCCGCGATATTTTGCTGCGCCGTTATACGCCTGCAATTGTGGTCACACTGGATTCCCGAAAAAAATTATTAATGTACCCCGAGCCCGTTTGGGAAGAGAAAGCCGAGCAGATTTTGAAGTTGAAAGTAGCCGGCAATGAAGCTTTGCAACGGTATCAGAATTTGTTGCTGCACAATGCGGAGATTTTGGAATGGGACAGCGCCGGACGCGTTTTGATTCCGGCCAATCTGCGCAAACGCGTGGATTTTGAAAAAGAAGTTACTTTGGTTGGTCGTGCAAACCGTATGGAGTTGTGGGGCCGCGAACATTGGGAAGAGGAAATGAATCGGGCTTTGGATATCGATCCTGATGAATTGGCTTTCCAATTGAGTCAAACGGATTTGCAATTGTGAGTAAAGTTGAGAATTATCAGCATGTTACTGTCTTGTTGCATGAGGCGGTGGATGCGTTGGCAATCCGTGAAGACGGGATTTATGTGGACGGTACGTTCGGTAGGGGAGGGCATTCCCGGCTGATTTTGTCGCGTTTGGGTGAGCAGGGTCGTTTGGTTGTTTTTGATAAAGACCCCGAGGCGATTGCGGTAGCTAATGAATTGGCAGAGCAAGATAAGCGCGTCAGTGTCGTACACAATGGTTTTGAAACATTTCAGACGGCCTTGGATGAATTAGGCATCGATAAGATTGACGGTGCGCTTTTTGATTTGGGGATTTCGTCGCCGCAAATTGACGATGGCAGCCGCGGATTCAGTTTCCGCTTTGATGCGCCATTGGATATGCGGATGGATCCGACTCGCGGGATGTCTGCGGCAGAATGGATTGCAACCGCATCCGAACAGGATTTACATGAGGTAATTAAGAATTATGGTGAAGAGCGGTTTAGTCGCCAGATTGCGCGCGCCATTGTTGCGCAACGCGAGGAGAGTCCCATCGATACAACCCGCAAGCTGGCGCAGCTTGTGGCGCAAAACGTCCGTACTCGTGAGCGCGGACAAGACCCTGCAACGCGCACCTTCCAGGCAGTTCGCATCTTTATTAACCGCGAGCTCGAAGAGGTAGAGGCAGTTTTGCCGCAGGTTGCAGGCCGTCTGAAAGAGGGTGGACGTTTGGCTGTCATTGCGTTCCATTCGCTGGAAGACAGAATTGTGAAGCAGTTTATTAAAAAATATTCGCAACATGCGCCATTGCCTCGTTGGGCAGTGGTTAAGGAAGCGGATTTGCCTCAGCTGCCTTTGAAGGCTGTGGGCAAAGCAATCAAACCGGGTTCGATAGAAACTGAAGCCAATCCGCGTGCGCGCAGTGCAGTTTTGCGTGTGGCGGAGCGAAGCAGTGGCGAATTTTCGGTTGTTGACTAGGGAAAGCGTTTCGGCACTGTCGCAAGGGATGTTTCTATTTGACAGGCCGTCTGAAAGTTTGAGATGGGTAAATTGAATATTTTATTGCTGGTTTTGGTGACGGTCTCAGCTTTTGCCGTAGTGTTTAAGCAAAACCAGTCCCGCTTGCATTTTATCGAGTTGGATAAGGCGCAAAAACGGGAAATTCAGTTGGAACAGGATTACGCGCGCTTGAAATTGGAGCAGGCTAGGCTAGCAAACCACAAGTTGATTAAAGTGGCGGCCGAAAAGCAACATCTGCTTCCGCCGGGTGCGCATAATACGGCTATGCTGGAACGCAAAAAATAAGAATATAGAGCCTTGCATTAGTGCAAGATTTACGGGAATTAATAGCTCACTGAGCAGCTAAGTCATGAGAAGTCCAACATGTTAATTAAGAACGAATATAAACCTCAAATGCTGTCTGGAACCACAAAAACAAAAAAACCGCTGACAAGTAACGGACGTATCGGTTTGGTGCTGGGTGCCGTTGCGCTGGCATTTACCGGTCTGTTGGTGCGCGGGGTTTATCTACAAACCAGTCAGCATGAGTTTTTGAAAAATCAGGGTGACCAACGTTTTGTGCGCACGCTTCCGCTGCCTGCATCACGCGGTATGATTACTGACCGCAATGGTGCTACATTGGCTTTGAGCGCACCTACCGAATCATTGTATGCCATGCCTTCCGGTATGGAGGAAATGCCGACTGACGAGCAGTTGGAGAAACTGTCTGCCATTGCCGATGTGCCTGTTGAAGTGTTAAAAAATAAATTGTCTAAAAAAGACAAAGGCTTTATCTATCTGAAGCGTCAACTCAGCTACGAAAAAGCGGAAGAAATCAAAGCATTGGGCATTAAAGGCATCGCCTTCCAAAAAGAATTGAAACGCCATTACCCGATGGGCAATCTGTTTGCGCACGTTATCGGTTTTACCAATATCGACGGCAAGGGTCAGGAGGGCTTGGAGCTTTCCCGTGAAGACAGCCTGCGCGGCGAAGATGGTGCGAAAGTCGTATTGCGCGACAACAAAGGCAATATCGTAGACAGCCTCGACTCTCCGCGCAACAGCGTGCCTAAAAACGGCCAAGACATGATTTTGTCTTTGGATCAGCGCATTCAGACGCTGGCTTATGAGGAGTTGAACAAAGCTGTGGCTTATCATAAAGCCAAAGCGGGTACGGTTGTGGTATTGGATGCGCAAACCGGCGAGATTTTGGCATTGGTCAACAGCCCGGCTTACGATCCGAATCAACCGGGTCAAGCCAATAGCGAACAGCGCCGTAACCGCGCCGTAACCGACATGATCGAACCCGGTTCTGCCATGAAGCCGTTTACCATTGCTAAAGCATTGGATTCAGGCAAAGTGGATGCGACCGACACATTTAATACCCTGCCTTACAAAATCGGGCCGGCTACCGTACAAGATACCCACGTTTATCCTACTTTGGATGTGCGTGGCATTATGCAAAAATCTTCAAACGTCGGTACCAGTAAACTTTCTGCCATGTTTACGCCTAAAGAAATGTATGATTTCTATCACGATTTAGGTGTGGGCGTGCGTATGCATTCAGGCTTTCCTGGTGAGACTGCAGGTTTGTTGAGAAGCTGGCGCAGATGGCAAAAAATCGAACAGGCAACCATGTCTTTCGGTTATGGTCTGCAATTAAGCTTATTGCAATTGGCGCGAGCTTATACTGTCTTGACCCATGATGGCGAATTGTTGCCGGTAAGTTTTGAAAAACAAGCGGTTGCACCTAAAGGCAAGCGTGTCATCAAAGCCTCTACTGCGAAAAAAGTGCGTGAGTTGATGGTTTCCGTTACTGAAGCCGGCGGTACTGGTACTGCCGGTGCTGTGGATGGTTTCGACGTAGGTGCGAAAACCGGTACGGCGCGTAAACTGGTTAATGGCCGCTATGTGGATAACAAACACGTCGGTACGTTCATCGGTTTTGCTCCGGCTAAAAATCCACGCGTGATTGTGGCCGTTACCATCGACGAACCGACTGCCAACGGCTATTACGGCGGCGTGGTTGCCGGTCCCGTATTCAAAGAAGTCATGAGCGGAAGCTTGAACATCTTGGGCGTTTCCCCGACTAAGCCTTTAAGTAATACCGCTACTGTCAAAGTACCGTCATAATCCAAACAATCAAAGAGATATTGTTTATGTTCAGCAAGTTAACCCCCTTGGCTGAAACCAACTTTCCGCCTCTGCTGTGTGAAAACGCAGCAGGGCGTTTGTTGCATTCAGACAGCCGACAAATTAAACAGGGTGACATTTTCGTTGCCTGTCAGGGTGAATATACAGACGGTCGCAGCTATATTCCTGCCGCCATTACCAACGGTGCAACCTTTGTTTTTTGGGATGATGACGGCAAATTCATATGGAATCCCGAATGGAATGTTCCCAATCAAGGCATTAAAGATCTGAAACATCGCGCTGGTATGTTGGCGGCGCAAGTTTACGGCAATGTTTCAGACGGCCTTAAAGTTTGGGGCGTAACCGGCACCAACGGCAAAACCTCTATCACACAATGGCTGGCGCAAGCTGCCGATTTGTTGGGCGAAAAAACCACCATTATCGGCACAGTCGGCAACGGCTTTTGGGGCGCATTGGAAGAGACCACGCATACCACGCCTGCCCCTGTCGATGTCCAAACCCTGCTCTACCGCTTCCGCCAGCAAGGCGCAACTGCCGCCGCGATGGAAGTTTCCAGCCACGGCCTTGACCAATCGCGCGTCAACGGCGTGCCATTCCGTAGCGCAATCTTCACCAATCTCACACGCGACCACCTCGACTATCACGGCACCATGGAAGCCTATGGCGCCATCAAGTCGCGCCTGTTCTACTGGCACGGCTTGAAACACGCCATCATTAATGTCGATGATGAATACGGTGCAGAACTGGTAGGCCGTCTGAAAAAAGACTGCCCTGATTTGACCGTTTACGGCTACGGCTTCAGCGAACACGCCGATATCCGCATTACCGATTTCACCGCTTCTTCAGACGGCATGGAAGCCGTATTCCAAACACCATGGGGCGAAGGCCGCTGTCGCACGCGCCTGCTCGGACGGTTCAACGCGCAAAATCTCGCCGCCTGCGTTGCCTTGCTGTGTGCCAACGGTTATCCACTCAATAACGTTTTGGAAGTACTGGCAAAAATCCGTCCTGCTTCAGGCCGCATGGATTGCATTATGAACAGCGGCAAACCTTTGGTCGTTGTCGATTATGCCCACACGCCCGATGCACTGGAAAAAGCACTCTCCACCTTGCAGGAAATCAAACCGCAGGGCGCGGCCTTATGGTGCGTCTTCGGCTGCGGCGGCAATCGAGACCGCGGCAAACGTCCACTGATGGGCGCGGCAGCCGTGCAGGGTGCTGATAAAGTTGTCGTCACCAGCGACAACCCGCGTTTGGAAAATCCGCAAGACATCATCAACGATATTTTGCCTGCCGTATCTAATTCTGAATGCGTCGAGGTTGATCGCGCCGCCGCCATCCGTTATGCGGTTGAGCAGGCTGCCGCGAACGACATCATTCTGATTGCTGGTAAAGGGCATGAAAACTATCAGGATGTACAAGGCGTGAAGCACCATTTCTCCGATTTTGAAATCGCAGAAAAAGCATTGGCAGAGCGCGGTTAAGCCATATCACAAATGTTCAGACGGCCCGAAACCTTAAGGCCGTCTGAAAAAGATTTAAGCATATACAATAAAAGCAATACGACACACGCATTACGGCACGTCAGCCATTAAACCCATCACAGTTGTTTGTTTCAGAAGACTTTTTAACAAGGCCGTCTGAACAACAAGGAGACCGATTTGATGCTGAAAATGCCGACAAAAACCTTATTAATCAGTGCGGCCGTAGTTTTATTCGCAGGCTGTACAACCAAACAACTTCCGCGTCCTACTGCCGAAATCGAGCAGTTGAGGGCGCAACAGCCTCCGGCCGAGCAAAGCCTGCCCAATCCTGTTAAAGGCAAGCGTTTTGATGACACTTGGGGCACAGCGCGCAGTCAGGGGCGCAGGCATGAAGGTGTGGATATTTTTGCTAAGAAAAATACGCCAATACGCAGTACCACGCCCGGCATCGTCACCAAAATCGGACGCAACCGATTGGGCGGTAAAGTTGTCGGTATTCAAGGGCCGGGTGCATGGCATTACTATGCCCATCTGAATAAATTTGCCCGTATCCGTCTGTATGAGCGAGTCAAAGAAGGGCAGGTCATCGGCTATGTCGGTAAAACCGGCAACGCCAGGACTACGCCAGCTCACTTGCATTACGGCGTGTATCTGCCGAACGGCGCGGTGAATCCGTATCCTCTGATTAATCAGAGCAGATAGGCCGTCTGAACAAGATTTGAGAGTATGAACGCAAAGAAATTGGTTAAGGCAACGAATATTGTCGGTATAGTGGCAGTCGTTCTGCTGGTGTATTGGGTATTTGTTCTGATTGTATCCAATGTTTTCGGGCTTAAGGTATTCCGCGAATACATTACGGAAATTTTCCTGATGAGTATTTTGGGGATTTTTGCCGTGATGGCAGGGGCCTTGATACTGAACATCATGCTGAATTTGACCCGTATCGCCGAGCGAGGACAAGAGGAAGAAAGCAAAGGCGGCCGGAAAACCTTATATTTGTTGTTGGCAGTATTTCCCGTTTTAGCCGCCTTGTTATTTGGCGGAAATTATCTGACTGTTCAGAAAAAACGTCAGATCTTGACTCAATCGCTAGAGCGCATCGTCAAGGATAATCCATCGCAAATCAATGCTTTGGCAGATTATCGTTTTGACTTGGCGTACATCAGAAAAGCGGCGTTAATCCTTGAGCTGATGTCGAAGGAAGATTCTGCCTTTAAAGCCGCTACGGTGATTGTGCCGGATACG
The DNA here is from genome assembly GCF_051957775.1 of Neisseria sp. P0016.S008. Taxonomy (NCBI): domain Bacteria; kingdom Pseudomonadati; phylum Pseudomonadota; class Betaproteobacteria; order Neisseriales; family Neisseriaceae; genus Neisseria; species Neisseria sp. P0016.S008. Next base: position 125,318 of record NZ_JBQCWB010000003.1, on the reverse strand, counting down.
ATCGGTAATAAACAGGTTTATTTGGCTTTCTCAGCCGATTCCCATTTAAGTGGGATTGATGAGCAAGCACCTAATGCTCAGGGAGTAGGCGATGATAATGGTTTTGTCGTTACTCGGAATGGCAATAAAGAAACAATCAGCAAAACGCAATATCTTTATGCTCCGAATTTGAGCGAGCGTGAATACTTGCAAAGAATATTTGCCGGACAAACAAATGAAATACGTTATGAGGTAAAAGACGGCAATTACAGCCTTTGCCACCCCTACCGCCAAAACGGTAAAACCATTGTATTGTGTTTTTCCGATTACCAGCAGTACGGGAAAATCGGCAGTTGATAAGAGAAAGTGATTTGTAGTATGAAAAGTTGGTTTTCCAATACATTTCCTGAATATAAAAAATTGCCCAAAAGCGGCAAATTTATGGCATGGCTGACTTTTGTACAGGGCGTGGTTTGGTTGATTCTGGCATCAATTCAGAGTGTGCAAGGACTGATTAACAACATAGCATGGTCTGTGCTGTTTGGAGTTTTAATTTTCGCTTTAGGTTTATTGGCGCTGTCTGCAGCATGGAATGCGTTTAAATTCCGTGAAGTCGGTTTTAAGAGAATGACATATGTGTACATGCCATGCATATTGCAGATTGCTTTTGCAAGCGATGTATTTTCTTTTGTATTTTATATAGATAGTGTATTGAAACTATCGTTCAGCCTCATAATAAATAAACTTACTGTCGGCGTAAATTTTGCCGCTATCCTTTTTATTGTGCTGGCAGGACGCAATTATCGTCATTTAAAAATGGTTTCCCAAAATACGGATAAAAATGTGGAGCCGTTAGAACAAGGACAAGAAACACAATCATGAAACCACTAGACCTAAATTTCATCTGTCAAACTCTCGGCCTTCCAATGCCGTCTGAAAATCAACCCGTTTCGCGTATTGTGACAGACAGCCGCGATATTCAGGACGGCGACGTATTTTTCGCGCTTGTCGGTGAGCGCTTTGACGCGCATGACTTTGTTGAAGATGTGTTGGCAGCGGGGGCAACGGCAGTTGTGGTTTCGCGCGAAGATTGTGCGGCTTTGAAAGGCGCGCTGAAGGTTGACGATACGCTTGTGGCGTTGCAAAAACTGGCGAAGGCGTGGCGTGAAAATGTGAATCCGTTTGTCTTTGGCATTACCGGCTCTTCCGGCAAAACGACGGTGAAAGAGATGTTGGCCGGCGTATTGCGTCATCGATTCGGCGATGAAGCCGTGTTGGCAACTGCCGGCAATTTCAACAACCATATCGGCTTGCCGCTGACTTTGTTGAAACTGAACGAAAAACACCGCTATGCCGTTATTGAAATGGGTATGAACCATTTTGGTGAATTATCTTTGCTGACCCGAATCGCCGGTCCGAATGTTGCTCTGGTCAATAACGCTTTGCGTGCGCATGTCGGTTGCGGTTTTGATGGTGTCGGTGATATTGCCAAAGCCAAAAGTGAAATCTACGAAGGTTTGCTTTCAGACGGCATTGCGCTGATTCCGTGCGAAGATGCCAATATCGCTACATTTGAAGCTGCTACTGCACAATTGAACGCTCAGACTTTTGGCGTTGCCAGTGGCGATGTCCATGCAGAAAATATTGAGTTGAAACCGTTGTCCTGCGAATTTGATTTGGTGCGTGGTAATGAACGTGTTGCCGTGGTATTGCCAGTCCCCGGCCGTCACAATGTGCATAATGCCGTAGCAGCGGCGGCTCTGGCTTTGGCAACAGGTTTGAGTCTTGCCGAAGTTTCAGACGGCCTGAAAAATTTCAGTAATATCAAAGGCCGTCTGAATATCAAGCAAGGCATTAAAGATGCAACTTTGATTGACGATACTTATAATGCCAACCCCGACAGCATGAAAGCCGCCATTGATGTACTTGCCGCTATGCCCGCGCCGCGTATTTTTGTGATGGGCGACATGGGCGAATTGGGTGAGTATGAAGCCGCCGCCATGCACGCCGAAGTTGGCGCGTATGCACGGGATAAAGGCATCGAGGCTGCATATTTTGTCGGCGACAACAGCGTTGAAGCGGCAGAGACGTTTGGTGCGGAAGGTTTGTGGTTTGCAGACAAAGATCCTTTGATTCAAGTGTTGAGCCATGATTTGCCTGAACGCGCTACTGTGTTGGTCAAAGGCTCGCGCTTTATGAAGATGGAAGAAGTGGTTGAGGCGTTGGCAGCAACAACCGCGTAAAAGGCCGTCTGAAATATGAAAAAGATTTTTCTATTGGCTGGTTTGCTGTTTGCCGCGTTTTATGCCGGAATGAAAGTACAGGCATTTATCTATGAAGATACCTGCTTGGACTTGGGCGGCGGAAAGAACCCCGGAAACTATCCGATTTGCGTGGTAGAGAAATAATCTTACTCAATAAGGCCGTCTGCAATTTCAGACGGCATACCGATTGATTTTTAATTGGGCATAAGCCCGCTGTAACAACAAAAACAAAAAAGGAAGTTCCATGTTTTTATGGCTCGCACATTTCAGTAACTGGTTAACCGGTCTGAATATTTTTCAATACACCACATTCCGCGCCGTCATGGCGGCTTTGACTGCTTTGGCGTTTTCCCTATTGCTTGGTCCGTGGACCATCCGCAAACTGACTGCGCTTAAAGTCGGCCAGGCAGTGCGTACCGACGGCCCGCAAACCCACCTCGTCAAAAACGGTACGCCAACCATGGGCGGCTCGTTGATTTTGACCGCCATTACCGTATCCACAATCTTGTGGGGCAACTGGGCAAACCCGTATATTTGGATTCTCTTAGGCGTCCTGCTCGCTACCGGCGCACTCGGTTTTTACGACGACTGGCGCAAAGTGGTTTATAAAGACCCTAACGGCGTGTCTGCCAAATTCAAAATGGTGTGGCAGTCCAGCGTTGCCATCATTGCCGGCTTGGCGTTGTTCTACCTTGCGACAAATTCCGCCAACAATATCCTGATTGTTCCCTTCTTCAAACAAGTTGCCTTGCCGCTTGGCGTAGTCGGCTTCTTGGTATTGTCCTACCTGACCATCGTCGGCACATCCAATGCCGTTAACCTGACCGACGGTTTGGACGGCTTGGCCGCATTTCCCGTCGTCCTCGTTGCCGCCGGCCTTGCCATTTTTGCTTATGCCAGCGGCCACTCACAATTTGCACAATACCTGCAATTACCTTACGTTGCCGGCGCGAACGAAGTCGTGATTTTCTGTACCGCCATGTGTGGCGCGTGTCTCGGCTTTTTGTGGTTTAACGCTTATCCGGCACAAGTCTTTATGGGCGATGTAGGCGCGCTCGCGCTTGGCGCGGCACTCGGTACCGTTGCCGTCATCATCCGCCAAGAATTTGTCCTCGTCATTATGGGCGGCCTGTTTGTTGTTGAAGCCATTTCCGTTATGTTGCAAGTCGGTTGGTACAAACGTACCAAAAAACGCATCTTCCTGATGGCGCCGATTCATCACCATTACGAACAAAAAGGCTGGAAAGAAACCCAAGTCGTTGTCCGTTTCTGGATTATCACCATCGTCTTGGTGCTGATTGGTTTAAGTACCCTCAAAATCCGCTAAATCTTCAAAGGCCGTCTGAAACTTTCAGACGGCCATTATGTAAGGTAAGTATGCTTGCCTGAATCCTACGTCTCAAAATAAATCCCGCAATAATCCACACAGAAAGTCCCCAAACATGTACCAATCTTTTGGCGGCGCAACCGGCATCCGCACCCTGACCGACCGTTTCTACGACTTGATGGAACTCGAGCCGCAATACCAAGCCTTGCGCCAAATGCACGGCGAAGACATGACCCTGATACGCGAAAAGCTCTACGAATTTTTCAGCGGCTGGCTCGGCGGTCCACAACTCTTTGTCGAAAAATACGGCCATCCCCAACTGCGTGCCCGCCATATGCCTTTTGCCGTCAACGTACAAGTCCGCAACGAATGGGTCGCCTGTTTTGCCCAAGCCATGAGCGAACTGGACATCGACAAAGCACTTGCCGAACCGGTGTTAATCCAAGTTTTTGCGATGGCAGATTGGTGTCGTAATCAAAACGAAGACGGTGTCGAACCGCCTATGCCGCCGATGGCGGTTGATCCCGTAATCCGCATTCCCGAATTGAAAAACGTTTTAAAGCAATATGGCGTGGACAGTTATTTTGAAGGTTGAGGTTGTCTGAAAAGTGATTATGATAGCAAATGTAAAAATAGATTAATCATCATGATAAAAGGGGACTTTAAACTCGAATCATGAAAAGGTCGGATTCTGAATCCAGCCTACGGCTAAAACAGGAGGTAATATGGATGTTGTAGGAATAATGCTGATGTGGTTAGTTGGAATAGTCTTTTTTCCTATTATTGTGTACATCGTATGGAGAATTTATAAATATACGTGCACACTTCCTATAAAAGTGCGGCGATGTATAGCAATTTTAATCATTGTTACCCCGTTAATTTTATATATGGGTATGTCGCAAATCGTAGATAAAGGATATTGCATTAGGGACAGAAAGTATTTTTCTGAATATTCAAAAGAAAAAATGGTTAATGATGCAATAATTTTGTTGATAAATAAGGGTTCAGATATTTCTTTGGGTGGGTATAAAAAAAATCAAGATTTTTCTAAAAATTCTGAGACTTTTGATATTGCTAATTTTAAATCATTTAATGATGATTGCTGTCATGTATATATAGGTGATATTAATGACGGTAGCGGTCCGGTTAAATATGTCTATAAATTCACTGGGAAATTTTATGGATATGTAATGTTGGAGTATTGGCAAATAAGGCCAAATTTTAAAATGGATGAAGAACAAAAGCGTGTTTATCAGAAAATTGAAAAAACAAGAAGCTATTATGGAGTGAGCCGTTGCGGAGAAGTTTTTGAAATTCCCAGTTATCTATATTTTTAAAATTGTGGAAAAGATATAAGAAAGGATAGTTATGTTGAGATTTCTACTTGGAATTAGTTTTTGTATAACATTATCAGCTTGCCAAACAGAAACTTTGGTAAAAGATGTGAACATTTCGAAAAAACAGGAGTTGCATAATATGAATACTTATTTTGCTAAGAATGCAAAAAAATTAGATGAGGTGATACAAATTCCTAGTGAGGGTGTTAAATCTATCGATGTATATGCTCTTTATGGATTTGTTGAATCATTTTCACCAATTTCTACTGCTGAGCAAATTAAACAAAGAGTAGGGGAAGGTTTGGGTTATAAAGACTTATTTGGTACAAAATCTGTCCATTACCGTTTAGAACCAAAAGACTATTCTCATTTTTTCTCTGGTTTTAATAGAATTAAAAGTACATTAAATCCCTATGATCAATTTGATTCAGTATATTTGATATTGATTGAAATTAAGTATAACACCCATTCTGTCCAAATACTTACTCGAGAGGCAGCAGTGGGAGAAGCTTTTTTATTCAGTAAAATTATTAAGAATGATGAGAGATTCTTGATTTTATTGGATTCAAAAGGATTAAAAGAGTTATTTAATATGATCGATCCAAATCAAAATATCCTGAAATGATTAATTTAAGTTGGAGCTGTTTATGACAAGCGGTGTGGATTTTAATAAAAAAGGTTTTGTTGCCAGTGTGCAAAATAAGGAAACTTTTGGGAGAGTTTTAATAGAAAATAACGCTTACAGTAATGAGACGAAAGAGTTTGATAAAACAAAAGTGAATGCTTTAATGCCTGCAGATTCGGATGATGTCAAAAAATTAGACTTGGCTTTGCAATATTTGCAGCAAAATGAAAAAGCTAATTCGTTGATTCAAAATGCTTCTGATATGGGTATTCATATCGTAATCTTTAAAGAGGGAGATAACACTTTTTATCCACTAAGACCCAATAATACTGATGGGATTATCTTTTGGAACCCTAATCAATCGGCAGAGATTTTTTCTGAAATTAATGGGAAAAAAGTTTCATTAGGAGTCCAATCTGCTGCTAATGTTTTGTTTCATGAGTTGGTTCATGCAACTGATCCTAATTTGGCAAAATCTGATGTTGAAATGGACAGTTATAATAAGCCTTTTGCATCAGGTGACGAGAAACATAAATTTTATAACGCTCCTGAATATTTGGCTGTAACGATGTCCAACGAAATAGTCAGTAAATTTCATAATGAGCCAATAAGACCTGATTATATCGGTGAGTCAATGTTTGTTTCTGTACCTAATCCCATCAATTCTCAAACCAATCATTACGACCAAGATGGCAACCTTATAGGTAAAACAGTCAAAACTTACGACGAAAAAAATGAAACTATCAAGACGGTAAATACTGATTATTTGCGTCAAGATGAGCGTGGTTTGCCAGTGGAAAGTGAGACGGTTACTGATATAAATGGAGAGCCTATCAAACAAATTCAAGATGAGTCCTCTTTCAACTATAATTTGCCTGACTGGAATAATTTGAACGGTAGTGATTTATACGCTGCAGTTTTGTCTGCGGACAGCAGTCAGTTAGATATGTTAGGTAAAAGTCTGGCGCAGTCGGAAGAAGGTCAGCGTATGCTGAGGCAGGGAGAAAATCTGTTGGTTGAATATAAAGAACAGCAGGAATTGGAACGGCAACAGGAGTTGGTACATTCAAGCCGGGCAATGGTCAGAACGCTTTAAATCCGTATATCAGGGAAGGTTTAAATGGACGATAAGAAATTTGATGAGGCTATAAAGGTGTTGGTAATGTTGCGGGCGGACGTTATCGAACAGGGGAAGAAAATTGATGGCCGAATTAATGAGCAACAGCGTGCTTTGTCGGAGGAGTCCAACCGGTTCAGACGACAGGTTGGTAATATAGTTGACAATGCAGGGAAAACTATCCGTCAAGAAACTGAGCAGTCATTGGGCTTAGCAAGTGAAGGGTATAAGAAGGCAGTTGATGAATTAAATCGTGAAGTGGGAAAGCTCAATAAAATTATCAAAAGCTGGTATATCGGCATAGGCGTAGTATTAGCTATTGCTGTCATTATATTGTTTGTGGTGGTGCGATATATGGTTGTTGATTTGGCTGATAGGCGTGCGGAATTGGAGAGTTATGAACATGCCATTGAAACTGCCAAAGCATTTGCTGAGTCGGATGCCTACATATGTGAAGGGCGCATTTGTATCAATACAGGTAAAAATGTCGGTAACGGCTATCGTCAGGCAAAACCAAGAAAGAAATAAAACGTCGTCTGAAAAACTAGTATAAAACAGAAACAATAACTTGAAAGAAATAGATTTTAGAATGAATAAATTATTAAAAAAAATGATGGTTGCCTTACTAGCTTTTGGCATAGGGCAAGCAGCTTGGGCGGAAGATGTGTCTGATTTGGACAAACTAATACAAAATGCAAAACAAGGCAGTGTACCAGCACAGTCTAGTTTGGGAGCAATCTATCTTTTTCGTGAAGATTACGCATCGGCTACGTATTGGCTTCGGAAGGCAGCAGAGCAAGGTCAGCAAACTGCTCAAAAAAATTTAGGTTTGCTGTATTACAATGGAGTAGGAGTTAATCAGGATTACGAAGAAGCGCTAAAATGGTTTCGTAAATCAGCAGAACAAGGGTATGCACAAGCCCAATATAATTTGGGTTGGA